>CAZTUG010000003.1:70417-87145 GCA_964615955.1 uncultured Roseicyclus sp. | reverse complement strand
GTGGTCAGCGGCGTGGTCAGGGTCTTCCAGGCCAGCCACAGCAGGTAGGCCGCGCCGATCCACCGGATCGCCCCGAACAGCCACGGAACCGCCTCCATCAGTGCGCCAAGGCCAAGGCCCGCCAGCGTCACATGCACCATCGCGCCGACCGAGATCCCGGCCGAAGCCGCGATGGCAGGGCGCGCACTGCCGCGCAGGCCTTGCGCAAGGCAGAACAACATGTCCGCCCCCGGCGTCAGGTTCAGCGCCAGGGCGGCAGGGACAAAGGCCAGCAGAAGGATCGGATCGATCATTTCAGATCCGCCCCTTCCAGCCGCGCCCGGATCGCCAGCAGATCGGACCAGGCCTCGCGCTTGGCCAGCGGCGCCTGCAACACCTTGGCGGGAGGGACCATCGGCATCGCCGCGATCCCCTGCACGGCCTCCCATTGCCCGCGCATCCGGGCGATCCCGTGCCGCCCCAAAAGCCCCGCACAAGCGTGGTTGCCCATCAGCACCAGCACATCGGGCGCGGCCAGTTCGATATGGCGATGCACGAATGGCCGCATCATGGCCAGTTCCCCCGGCTTCGGGTCGCGGTCCTGTGGCGGGCGCCATGGCAGCATGGTGGTGATGTAGAGCCCGTTTGCCCCCGCGACGCTACGGTCCAGACCGATGGCCGCGAACATCTTGTCCAGAAGCTGCCCCGCCGCGCCGACGAAGGGCGTGCCGCGTGCATCCTCCTCGCGGCCCGGGGCTTCCCCGATCACCATCACGCGGGCGCCGGGATGGCCGTCCGAGAACACAAAGCGCCGCGCCGCGCGTTTCAGCTCGCAATGCTCGAACCCCTCCATCGCGGCGCGCAACGTCTCCAGCGATCCGACAGACTGCGCCAGTTGGCGGGCAATGGCGACGCTGTCGATATCCGGCTCCGCCGGTCTGACCGGCGCGGCCGAGGTGATCGGGGCAGCCGCAACCGGGGCCGCCAGCCGCGCCGATACAGGGGAAACGGCGGGGGCGGGGCCAGCAACCGGCGCGGGCAGATCGAATCGATCCACCGGATGATCCAGGATCGCCTCGTCCGCGCCCAGCTCCACCTGCCAGGCAAGGGCGGCCAACGCATCGTGATATGACAGGTCCTTGGCCATGGGTGCCAAGCTAGGCGGGATCGGCACCGGCGAAAAGGGCCTGCATGCCGCTGCCACGGGGCGCAAGGCCGCCATCGCCGCCACTGGCCCGCGTGCCTTCACGATTTCCTGCGCCACGCGGTAACACTTGCCCCCGCGCGCAGCCAATGCCATGCCGCTCTCCATGCCGTTCGCCCGCGTCCTCACTGTCTCCGCCACCTATCCCCGCGATGCCGATACAGTCTTCGCGGAAGCGATCGATTTCGACGCCATGGTGGCCGCGACCAAGGGGCTTGCAACCTACAAGGGCCTGCCCTCGGGTCCGTTCGAGGAAGGCCACTCCTACGAGACCTACGTCACCGTCTGGGGCTGGATGCACAATCCGCATTACCAGATCCATGTGGAGCGTCTGGACCCCGCCCTGCGTATCGTCCAGTCCCGCGAACAGGGCCGCGCGATCCGGCAATGGGACCACACCCTGACGGTCGAGCCCGCCGAACTGGACGACGGTCCGGGCAGCATCTGGACCGACCGCATCGTCATCGACAGCGGCTGGTTGACCCCCTACATGGTCCGCGTCGGGCGCTACCTCTACCAGTATCGCCACCGCACCCGCGGCGCGCTGGAAATCACCGCCTGGATCACCCGTCCATAGGGGGACGCCGGCGCTGGCCTGGGGGGACGCCGGCGCTGGACGCCCGCCCCCGAACACCCCTATAACCGGCGAAATCGAAAGGGCGTGTCCATGACATTCGACAAGCAGCATCTTCTTGGGATCGAGGAACTCACGCCCGCCGACATCACCACCCTGCTCGACCGCGCCGACATCCATGCCGAGGCCGAGCGCGGCAGCCGCGATCACGGTTCGCCGTTGAAGGGTCTCACCCAGATCAACATGTTCTTCGAGGCCTCGACGCGGACGCAAGCCAGTTTCGAAATCGCGGGAAAGCGCCTTGGTGCCGATGTCATGAACATGGCGATGCAGACCTCCAGCGTGAAGAAGGGCGAAACGCTGATCGACACCGCCCTGACGCTCAACGCGATGCACCCCGACCTGCTGGTGGTGCGCCACCCCCATTCCGGCGCGGTCAAGCTGCTGGCCGACAAGGTGAACTGCGCCGTGCTGAACGCGGGCGACGGACGCCACGAACACCCCACGCAGGCCCTGCTGGACGCGCTGACGATCCGCCGCGCCAAGGGGCGGCTGCACCGGCTCAACATCGCGATCTGCGGCGATATCGCCCATAGCCGCGTGGCGCGGTCGAACATCCTGCTTCTGGGCAAGATGGAAAGCCGCATCCGCCTGATCGGCCCGCCCACCCTGATGCCCGCAGGCGTGCGGGACTGGGGGGTGGAGGTCTACGACGACATGGCCGAGGGCCTGGCAGGCTGCGACGTGGTGATGATGCTGCGGCTGCAGCGCGAACGCATGGACGGCGCCTTCATCCCGTCCGAGCGGGAATATTACCACCGCTACGGGCTGGACGCGGAAAAGCTGAAGGCCGCGAAGGACGACGCCATCATCATGCATCCCGGCCCGATGAACCGTGGCGTGGAAATCGACGGCGTGCTGGCCGACGACATCAACAGAAGCGTGATACAGGAGCAGGTGGAAATGGGCGTTGCGGTCAGGATGGCAGCGATGGAGCTGCTGGCGGAAAATCTGTGCAATCGGAGGATGGCAGCATGAGCGACGACTGGTCCCCCCACCTTGTCCCCGACGAACGCGTGCTGTGGGAAGGGCGGCCGGATGACGGCCTCTTCGTCTTCCGCGTCTATGACGGGTTCCTGGTCCCCTTCTCGATCCTCTTCGCCGGCATCAGCGTTGGCGTTCTGATCCTCGGCGCGCTGACCGATCCGGTGTTCCTCGGCGTCGGCCTGATCTTCTGCGTGGTGACGCTCTACCTGGGCCTCGGGCGCTTCGTCGTCAGCCAGGCGCGTCGCAAACGCGCGCGCTACGCGCTGACCACCCAGCGCGCGCTGATCCTTGAAGGCGGCAAGGCCCCGAAAGGCATGGCGTTTACCCCCGATCTGCCGATCACCCAACGCCGCGACCGCGTGACCTTCGGCCGCCCGGTGCCCGCCTTCACCAACCGCTCCTCCGCCGCCGCGCTGGCCGGGGGCGACGCGGATTTCACCTTTGTCGGGCTGGAGGATGCCGGCGCGGTCCGCGACATCGCCGAGAGGATCAAGGCAGGGAACGCGTCGTGAGACGACAGACCCGTTCCAGCGCCATGGGCAACGACGCGTTCAGAACACCGCATCCGGAGGACGGAAAGCAGCATCCGCTGGAGTTGAAGGCGCGACGGAAGGACGCCATCCCATGACCCGGCTCAATATCTACGCCCTGAACGCCCCCAATGATGTCACCCACACCAACCTGACCCGCCAGAAGGGAGAGGCCCCGCCCCTGCCTCCCTTGGCGGACTGGCTTGGCGTGGACAGGATCGACACCGACGCCATCGAACTCTTCCCGATCTCGGAGCTCGGTGGCATGGCGCTCAGCGACTACATCATGCTCGCCTTCGCGCCCGATGGCCTGATCCCGCGCGACATCCAGACCCGTCTCGACGCTCTGGAAGGTTCCGTTCTGCTCGTTCCCGACGACGCGCTGCCCGGCACCACCGCCGCCCCCGGCCCAAGCGCGACCCTGATCGCCAGCCTTCCGCTGACCCGCCCGAACCACGACGCCGCGCTGCCCAAGGCCGATGTCACGCCCACGCCGCGCCCGGCCCCCGCCCCGCAGGAACGGGAATCGACGCCGCCCATCGCGCTTTTCGCGCTGATCGGCATGGCGGTGGTCGCCGCGATCATCGTGATCTTCGGGTGGAATTGATGGACGGATCCGAACCGTGGTCCGGCCTGCTGGAGGAGGGGGAAAAGATCCTCTGGCAAGGGCAGCCGGACACGCGCGTGACCTGGCGCGACCTGGTCGGGCCCTTCACCCCCTTCGGGATCATCTTCACCGGCTTCTCGATCTTCTGGATCGTCATGGCGCGCTCGATGACCGGGGGCGCAGGGTTTCCCCTGACGCTCTTTCCGCTGTTCGGATTGCCGTTCTTCGTCATCGGCCTCTACCTGCTGGCCGGCCATGTCTTCCTCGACGCCTATTTCCGGCGACATACCTTCTACACGCTGACCGACCGCACCGCCTTCATCGCCACCAGCCGGTTCGGCACGCGCAGGCTTTCAAGCCATCCGATCGCCGACATGCCGTTTCTGGAGCTGGAGGACGGCGCGCCCGGCTCCGTCCTGTTCGCCGAACGGACCGCCACGGGCACGCGGCACCGCGCCGGTCGTCCGATGGGCAAGCGCACCATGTCCACCTCCACGACCAGCCGCCTCGGCTTTCGTCACATCGCAGAAGCGCGGCAGGTGTACCGCATGCTCCGCGATGCGCGCGGGGCCTTGAATTTCGCGCAGCGGCGGGCGAGGGACGGCGCATGAAGAACGCGCTCCTGCACAATTGCCGCCTGATCGACCCCGAAGCGGGCACCGAAACCCTCGGCTGGCTGCGCATCGAAGCCGGGCTGATCGCCGAGCGGGGCACAGGCCCGCGCAACGGCGGCACCGATTGCGGCGGGCTCTGCCTTGCGCCCGGCATCGTCGATATCGGCGTGAAGGTGGGCGAACCCGGCGAGCGGCACAAGGAAAGCTTCCGTACCGCCGGGCGCGCGGCGGCGGCGGGCGGCGTGACCACCATGGTGACGCGTCCCGATACCACCACCCCCATCGACACGCCCGAGGTGCTGGATTTCGCCACCCGTCGCGCGCGCGACGAATGCCTCGTCCGCGTGGCCCCCATGGCGGCGCTGACCCGCGCCCGCGAGGGCCGCGAGATGGTCGAGATCGGCTTCCTGCGCGACGCGGGCGCGGTGGCGTTTTCCGATGGCGACCATGTCGTGACCGACACCCGGGTGCTGTCGCGCTGCATGACCTATGCGCGCGGCCTGGGCGCGCTGATCGTGGGCCACCCGCAGGATCCGGGGCTCAGCAACGGGGCCTGCGTCACCTCGGGCAAGTTCGCCTCGCTCAAGGGTCTGCCGGCCGTCTCCCCCATGGCCGAGCGTATGGGGCTGGAGCGCGACCTCGCGCTGGTCGAGATGACGGGGGTGGCCTGGCACGCCGACCAGATCTCCACCGCGGGCGCGCTGGCACCTCTGCGCCGCGCCAAGCAGGCGCTGGACGTGACGGCGGGCGTCTCCATCCACCACCTGACGCTCAACGAATTCGACGTGGGCGACTACCGCACCTTCTTCAAGCTCAAGCCGCCGCTCCGGTCCGAGGATGACCGCCAAGCCATGGTGGAGGCCGTGCGCGACGGCACCATCGACATCCTCTGTTCCATGCACACCCCGCAGGACGAGGAAAGCAAACGCCTGCCGTTCGAAGCGGCGGCCTCGGGCGCGGTGGGCCTTGAAACCCTGCTGCCCGCCGCCCTGCGGCTGGTCCATTCCGGCCACCTGACCCTGCCGGAACTGTTCCGCGCCCTGTCGTTCAACCCCGCGCGGCGCTTCGGGCAATCCGGCGGGCGGCTGGCGGAGGGTGCGCCCGCCGACCTGATCCTGTTCGATCCCGACCTGCCGTTCCAACTGGACCGCGCGACGCTGCACTCCAAGTCCAAGAACACGCCGTTCGACCTGGCGCGGATGCAGGGCCGCGTGCTGCGCACATGGGTCGGCGGCACACCGGTGTTCGAGGCCCCCCAAGGACACCACCCATGATCCCCGAGATCACCACCTCCACGCCGCTGCTCGGGGTGGCGTGCCTGCTGGCCTATCTGCTGGGCTCGGTGCCCTTCGGCATCGTGCTGGCGCGGCTCTTCGGGTTGGGCGACCTGCGCAAGGTCGGCTCGGGCAATATCGGGGCCACCAATGTCCTGCGCACCGGGAACAAGCCGGCCGCAGCCCTGACGCTGGTGCTGGACGCGGGCAAGGGCGCCATCGCGGTGCTGCTGGCCCGCGCGCTGCTGGGAGAGGACGCCGCGCAACTGGCGGGCATCGCGGCGTTTCTCGGCCATTGCTTCCCCGTCTACCTCGGCTTCAAGGGCGGCAAGGGCGTGGCGACCTTCCTCGGCACGCTGCTTGCGCTGGCCTGGCCCATCGGGCTGGCCGCCTGCGCGCTCTGGGCGGCGACGGCGGCCCTGTTCCGGATCTCGTCCCTGGCGGCGCTGGTGGCGGCGGCAGGCAGCCCGCTGGCCGCCGTCGCGCTGGGACGGGCCGACGCGGCGCTGTTCTGCGCCGCGCTGGCGGTGCTGATCTTCATCCGCCACGACCAGAACATCGCCCGCCTGCTGCGCGGCACCGAACCGCGCATCGGCCAGAAGGGCTAGGCCCTCGGGGGTCTACGGGTTTCCTTACCGAAACGTCATTTCCGTTGATTTCGTCAAGCCCGTCACGCAATTGTGTGCCGCAACGGTGGCCGGGCATTTCTCGTGCCAGACAACGAGCCGCCGTCACACACGTTTTGACCGGACCCCTGAAAGGACTTCTCCAATGGATTTCATGACAGCCGTGAAGCACGTCTTCGCCAACTACGCCAATTTCCAGGGCCGCGCACGCCGCTCGGAATACTGGTGGTTCTACCTTTTCACCATCATCTGCAACGTCGTGGCTTCGGTCGTGGACAGCGCCATCGGCATCCCGATCCTGTCCATCGTCGTGCTGCTTGGCCTGATCATCCCGGGCATCGCCGTTTCCATCCGCCGCATGCATGACACGGGCCGTTCGGGCTGGTGGATCTTCATCCTCCTGATCCCGCTGGTGGGCATCATCCTCTACATCTACTGGTTCGTGCAGCGTGGCACCGTCGGCCCGAACGAATGGGGCGGCGATCCCTACGACGCGCCCGCCATGGCCTGACCGCATCGCGGGGTCGCGCGCATCGCGATGCTGTCAAACCGACACGCGGCCCGCCCCTCAAGGCGGGCCGTTCCGCATTTGTGACAAGCGCTCCCAAGTTTGCCCCGGCACCGCCCCACGAATTGCACAATCCGCCGCCAGATTGTCCACCAACGCCGATGGGCATGTCAAAAGGACAGAGGGATCATGGGGCCGATCAAAGCCGTCGCACTGTGCTACGCGCGGATGTTCAACTTTTTCGGTCGCGCGCGGCGGGCGGAATACTGGTGGTTCTTCCTGTGGCAGATCCTGCTGGGTGCAGGCGCGGGCACCTTCGTCGCCTGGACGGCAGCCACGCGCGCGCAATCCGATCCCGCCTTTGCCGCGATGATGCGCAGCCCGGATGCGGCCGAGGCCTATTTCGCCGGGTTGATCGCCCCCTACGCGGTGCCGGTCGCGGTGGGATACCTCATCTTCTTCGTGATCCCGAACCTGTCGGTGACCATCCGCCGCCTGCATGACACCGGCCGCTCGGGCTGGAACATCTTCATGCCGACGGTCGTGGCCATCGCCTCGGGCGTCATCGGCGTGGTGCTGATGGGCGGATCCGCTGCGGCGAGCAGCGCCGCGGGGATGATGCTGGCCATGCTCGCGATCAGCGCGCCGGCCGTCATTGCGTCCATCGTGTTCCTTGTCTGGCTCTGCCTGCCCGGCACCCATGGCGACAACCGCTTCGGCGGCGATCCCGTCACGAACCGCAAGGCCGCCGAACCCGCGCATCCCGCCTTCGCCCCGCAGGCAGGTGGCGAGGCCCGCGACCGCGCCGAGGTGGCGCGCAAGGCCGCGGCCCACGACTACTACAAGCGCCGGGTCCTGCCCTCGATCCAGAAGGCCTGATGCGGGACGCGCGGCGGGGTCAACCCCGCCCTACGGCCTGGCACGGCGGTTCCGGATATCCGTAGGGCGGGGTTCACCCCGCCGGCCGCCTCAGTAGGAATATTCGCCGTAGATCCGCGTCAGGTCACCGGCCCATTCACCATGGTATTTCTCCAGCAACTCATCCGCCGGGGCCATGCCCGTCTCGACCGAGTCCTTCAGCGCGCTCAGGAAATGCGTCTCGTCGGGGACAAGACCCCCGGCACCCGCGCGCGCGCGCGCCTTGAGGCCCGCCTCCGAGATCGCCACGACCTCCCGCGCCAGGTCGAGCATCTTCATGCCCCCTGCCATCGCGTCCAGCCCAAGGACCGAGGCCTGAATGCGCATCTCGTCGCGCGCCGCCGCATCGAAGCCCCGGGCCAGGTCCCAGGCCGCATCCAGCGCGCCCTGGTCATACATCAGCCCGACCCAGAACGCGGGCAGCGCACAAAGTCGGCGCCACGGGCCACCATCGGCCCCGCGCATCTCGATGTATTTCTTCACCCGTGCCTCGGGGAACAGCGTCGTCAGGTGATCGGCCCAATCGGACAGCGTCGGTTTCTCGCCGGGCAGGGCGGGCAATTCGCCCTTGAGGAAATCACGGAACGACTGCCCCAGCGCATCCACGTACGTTCCGTCGCGGTAGACGAAATACATCGGCACATCGAGGGCGTAGTCCACCCAGGCGTCGAACCCGAAGCCCTCCTCGAAGACGAAGGGCACCGTGCCGGTGCGGGCCGGGTCCAGATCGCGCCAGACGCGGCTGCGCCACGACTTGTGGCCATTGGGCGTGCCGTCAAGAAAGGGCGAATTGGCGAACAGCGCAGTTGCCACCGGTTGCAGCGCGATGGCGACGCGCATCTTCTGCACCATGTCGGCCTCGGACCCGAAATCGAGGTTGACCTGAACCGTGCAGGTCCGCCGCATCATGGTGCGGCCCATGGTGCCGACCGTGCCCATGTAGCTGTCCATCAGCTTGTAACGGCCCTTGGGCATCAGGGGCATGTCCTCGTGCGTCCAGATCGGGGCCGCGCCGAGACCGATGAAATCGACGCCGATGATGTCGGCGACCTCGCGCACCTGGCGCAGGTGGTCGTTCACCTCGTCGCAGGTCTGGTGCACCGTCTCCAGCGGCGCGCCCGACAGCTCCAGCTGCCCGCCGGGCTCCAGCGACACGTTGGCGCCGTCCTTCACCAGCCCGATGATATGGCCGCCCTCCATCACCGGATCCCAGCCGAAGCGGTCGCGCAGCCCCTCCAGCACCGCCTTGACGGACCGCGGGCCCTCGTAGGGGATCGGCCGCAAGGTGTCGCGGCAATAGCCGAACTTTTCGTGTTCGGTCCCGATGCGCCACTCGGCCTTGGGCTTGCAGCCCGACGCCAGGTATTCGGCCAACTGGCTGTGATGCTCGATCGGGCCGCCGCCGGATTGGGGGATGGACATGGCGCTTCGCTTCCTTCGTGTCTCGTCGGGGTCCAGCCGTCGCCCGAGCGGGCTACCGTGTCAAGACCGCGGCGGAGCTGCGCGGGCGGTCCCGTGCCCAGACCCGCTGCGAGCCACCTGTGCGGTTTTGCACAGCCGCGATCAACCGGTCGAGCTGCACCCCCGGCAGCGCCGAAAAGGCGTCGAACAGCGCATCGGCCCCGGCGGCATCCACCGGGATCACCAGAAGCTGCGTGGCGTCTGCCAGAACCCAGTCCGTCCGCCCCTCCCGGTCGCGGCGCACCGACAGAACGGCAAGGTCATCCAGCGCCATCGCGCCGCCGGTCAGCGGCCCCATGTAAGTGATCCGCCCCTCATCGACCTGCACCACACCCGGCCCCTGCCCGCCGGTGACGAACCGCGCGCGGCGCACCGCGGGCACCAGCACCGCAAGCCCCAGCGCGATCAAAACATAGCCGAAGCCGGTCAGGATCACGCCACCGGGCCGCAGCGCGATCCACAGGCCCAACGCCGCGATGGCCAGCGCCACGGCAACCTCGCGCCAACGGGTCAGGGCGGCCATGGCCTCGGGGCGGAAGAAGCCGCTCATATGCGCTGGCCGTCATAGGGGGCGGCGATGGCCTCGAATGTCATCGGGGTGAAATCGTGGATGATCGAGGCGTCGCCCGGCCCGTCCTCGCCCAGCGGCACGGACCACAGTGCCCCGGCGCGGGCGATCTGCAGACCGCCGCGCCACGGCTCCGCCCATTCCCAGTCGGTCTCGATCCGCCCTGTCGCGCCGTGCAGGGCGTAGGTGTTCGAAAGCAGGCCCCGCCCCCGCGCGCCAAGCGTGAAGCCCTGCCGCAGGGTCCAACCATGGCCCGCATCCTTGTCCATCGCTTGGGTGTAACCCTCGCCCCCGGCATCCCGCCAGCCCCGCAGCGCCATGCGCGCGGCACAGAGCCCGCCCTGGTGCACCCCGTCCGACGCGGGCGGAAGGGCGCCATCGGGGGCGCGGCGCAGACCGTCGGGCAGCGCCTCGGGCGTGGGGATGTCGTTCAGGATCACCCCGCCGGCACCGTCGAAGGCGCCGCCCCCGTGCCACGTGTGATCGGTCGGGATGATATGGATCGCCCGCAACCACGGCGCCCGGCTGATCGCGGTCCACCATTTCTGCCCGGTGCCGGCGAAGACGATCATGTGCCGCCCGTCCGGCGACAGATCGCTGCGGTGCTCGTAGATGCGGCCTTTCAGCCACTGGCCCAGCGTGACCTCGCCTGTGGCCCGGTCCCACAGCAGGCTCGCCACCCGGCGCGACGGCCCGCGCCGCAGGACCAGCGCCTTTTCGCAGGCCAGCGCCGGGATCACGTGCAGGCGCGGCGCGCTCATCCCCAATCCCCCGCCTGCGCCTGCCACAGGGTCAGCGCCGCCACCGCCGCCGTATCGGCCCGCAGAATGCGCGGCCCCAGCGAGATCGTGCGGACAAACGGCAACCCCCGCAGCCGCGCGCGCTCCGCGTCCGAAAACCCGCCCTCCGGCCCGATCAGGATCGCCGCAGGCGCCGGGGCCTTTGCGAGGAGGGCGCCTGCGCCCGAGGAGGGGCCCGAGGAGGGCCCGCCACCGGCCTCCCCCTCATCGGCAAAGACCAAGATCCGCCCGGCATCCCAGCCGTCCAGCACCTTCGACAGCGCCCGCAACTCATCCACCGGCGGCACGAAGGTGCCGCCACATTGCTCGGCCGCCTCCATCGCATGGGCCTGCAACCGATCCTGCCTTATGCGGTCCGCATGGGTGTGATCCGTCTGCACCGGACAGATCCTCGCCGCGCCCAGCTCCGCCGCCTTCTCCACGATGAAATCGGTGCGCGCCTTCTTGATCGGCGCGAACAGCAGCCACAGGTCGGGCGGCATCACCTGCGGCGCCACCTGCTCGCGGCAGACCAGCACACCGCCGCGCTTGCCCGCCGCCGCCACCTCGGCCCGCCACTCGCCCGCTTCGCCGTTGAACAACGCCACCTCCGCGCCCGGCCCAAGACGCATCACGTTGAACAGGTAATTGGCCTGTTCCCGCGACACAGGCACGCTTTGCGCCTCCCCCAGGGGATGGTCTACATGGAGGCGGATCTTCGGACGCGATGACATGAGGGCGAACCTATGGACGACACAAGGCACGGGCAAGTGGCCGATGCCGTCACCGGCAACTGGGTCGATCGCCTCGCGCCCGCCGCGACGCGCCCCTACCTGCGCCTCAGCCGCGCAGACCGGCCCATCGGCACGTGGCTCCTGTTGTTGCCCTGCTGGTGGGGCCTCGTGCTGGCCGTCGCCGCCGGTCCCGGCCCCGCCACCCTGCAGGACGCATGGATCTTCGTCGGCTGCGCCATCGGCGCGGTCCTGATGCGCGGCGCGGGCTGCACCTGGAACGACATCACCGACCGCGACTTCGACGGCCGCGTGGCGCGCACCGCCTCGCGACCCATCCCCTCGGGTCAAGTCAGCGTCAAGCAGGCGCTGGCCTGGCTGGTGGTGCAGGCCCTGCTGGCCTTCGGCATCCTGCTGACCTTCAACCTGCCCGCGATCGGGCTCGGCATCGGCTCGCTGGCGCTGGTCTGCATCTACCCCTTCGCGAAACGCGTGACATGGTGGCCCCAGGTCTTCCTCGGCCTCGCGTTCAACTGGGGCGCGCTGCTGGCATGGACGGCCCATACCGGCAGCCTGACGCCGGCGCCGGTCCTGCTCTATCTCGGCGGCATCTGCTGGACGCTGTTCTACGACACCATCTATGCCCACCAGGACCGCGAGGATGATGCCCTGATCGGCATCAAGTCCACCGCGCGGCTCTTCGCCAACGACACGAAACGATGGCTGCGCGGTTTCATGGCCGCCACCGTCACCCTGATCGGCGCGGGCGTTCTCTTGGCGCTGGTGCCGGGCGGGAACTTCGCGGCCCTCGTGATCGCCCTTGGCGGTGTCTGGGCGATGGGCTGGCACCTGGCGTGGCAACTGGTCCGCCTTGACATCAACGATGGCGCGGTGTGCCTGCGGCTGTTCCGGTCGAACCGGGACGCGGGCCTGCTGCCTGTGCTGTTTTTCGCCGCCGCGACGCTGGTCTGATTGAAAGCCCCTGCGGGACAGGTTAGGCCGGTGCTACAAATCGCCCGAACCGGGAATTCGCGTCACAACGCCCATGTCCAATTCAGACCGCATATCCGCATTGGTCGGCCCCGCCTGTTTCGCGATGGCCGGGGCCTTGGCCATCCTGGTCGCCGTGCTCGCGGGCCGCACCATCGAACAACGCTCGATCGTCGATATCAACAGCGCGCTGCAGGCTGACGGGATCGCCTGGGTCGAGGTTTCGGCCAATGGCTTGCAGGTGTTTCTCGACGGCACCGCCCCGGACGAGGCATCGCGCTTCCGCGCCGAAACCCGCGCCTCGACCGTCGTGGACCCTGACCGCGTCATCAACCGCCTGGACGTGACCGCCATCGGAAGCTCCGCGCCGCCGCGCTTCTCGCTCGACATGCTGCGCAACGGCGATGGCATCCAGTTGATCGGCCTGATCCCCGCACCGGAAGGGGATGAAGCCTTCGCCGTCGCCGAGGCCATCGCCGATATCGCCGGCACGGCGGACGTGGTGAACATGATCGAAACCGCCGAGTTGGACGCGCCCGAAACATGGGCCGCCGCGCTGGATTACGGGCTGCGCGCGTTGCAGACACTGCAGCGCTCCAAGGTCACGGTTTTCGCGGACCGGGTCGAGGTGGAAGCCGTGGGCGAATCCCGCGAGGAACGGGCCGAATTCATCGCGCTCCTGCAACGGGACCAGCCTGCGGGGGTAGAAATCGTGCTCGACATCTCGGCGCCGCGTCCGGTCATCACGCCATTCGCCCTGCGCTTCGTGCGCGACGACGACGGCGGCCGGTTCGAAACCTGCGCCGCCGACACCGCCGAGGCGCGCGACCGGATCGTCGCCGCCGGGCGGGCGGCGGGGGCCGTGGGCAATATCACCTGCACCATCGGCCTCGGCGTGCCGTCGTCGTCCTGGGCCACCGCTGCGGAAGTCGCGCTGGCGGCGCTGACCGACCTTGGGGCGGGGAACGTCACGTTCTCGGATGCGGACGTGACACTGGTGGCCGCGCAGGGCACAGACCAGGAAACCTTCGACGCGGTCGTGGGCGCGTTGGGCGCGGCGCTGCCGGACCTGTTCTCGCTCCAGACCGTGCTGCCCGAACCCGAAACCGCAGCCAGCGCCGGCCCGGTGCGCTTCACCGCGACGCTGACGGCCGAAAACCGCGCTACCCTGCGCGGCCGCCTGCCGGGCGGCGCCACGGGCGCATCGGTCCGGACCCTCGCCACCACCTTGTTCGGGGCCGCCAATACCGTGATCGAGACCCTCGAAGTGACGGATCTGCCGCAGCGCTGGTCGGTGCGGGTCATGGCGGGCCTGACCGCGCTGGCAGCCCTGGAGGACGGCACCCTGACGGTGGAGCCCGACACCCTGCGCGTGGCCGGACGCACCGGCGATGAGGAGCTTGTCTCGGCCCTGACGCGGCAATTGTCCGAGGATCTCGGGCCGGGCGTGAACTTCGTGCTCGACGTTCGCTATGACGCGGCCCTCGACCCGGTCGCCTCGCTGCCCGAGCCGGAAGATTGCGTGGCCCGCATCCGCGCGATCCAGGACGAGACCAAGATCACCTTCGATCCCGGCTCGACCGAGATCAACGCCGCCGCGGGCGCGGTCCTCGACCAGATCGCCGCCGTGCTGCCCGACTGCATGCACGTGCGCATGGAGATCGGCGGCCATACCGACTCTCAGGGTGGCGAGGGGATGAACCTGAACCTCAGCCAGGCGCGCGCGAACGCGGTGTTGAACGGCCTGCTGGCGCGCAACGTGCTGGTGTCGAACCTGTCGGCGCAGGGCTATGGCGAAAGCCAGCCCATCGCCGACAACGACACCGAAGAGGGCCGCGAGGAAAACCGCCGGATCGAGTTCCGCCTGCTGGCCTCGGCCGAGGTGGCGGGACATGCCGCCGGGGCCGATGACCAGCCCCGCACCCGGGGCGGCATTCCGGTGCAGGGCGTCATCGCCGACTGGCCGTTCGAAATCCGCCCCTTGCCCCGGCCCGAAACCGCCCCGGCGGCAGACAACTGAGCCCCACAGGAAAGCAGAAGACCCCATGAACCGCCTGGAATTCATCATCGCCATCGCGATCATTCTCTTCGTGGCCTTCGCGCTCGGGTGGCTGGCGCATTGGCTTGTCACGCGGTTCAACCAGGTCTCTTCGGCCGATCTGGGCGAGATGGAGAACCTCGCCCGCGCGCTCCACGACGCGGAAGAGACGCGCGATCAGGCCATCGCCTACCTGCAACAGCGCGAGGGCGAGTTGACCAACCAGTTGAGCCAGACCGAGGCGGAACTGCGCGCCGCGATGGAGGGCCTGCGCGAGGCGCGCCAGGAATCCGAGGAACTGCGGATCTATATCGAGACCTCGAACCAGAACGGGTAGATGCGGCGGCAGCGCGCCGGGCGATGGGGAAAGGGGCGCTGCCCCCGGCCTCCCCCGGGGTATTTCGGACAGATAAAGCCGGGCCGGGCTTACCAGCGCTTCAGGGCATCCTCGTCCGCGTCGCGGGCGGCGACCCAACTGGCCCCGCGCGCGGTGATTTCCTGCTTCCAGAAGGGGGCGCGGGATTTCAGGTAGTCCATCAGGAACTCGGCCGCCGCGAAGGCATCGGCGCGGTGGCGGGCGGCGGTGGCGACCATCATGATCGGCTCGGGCGGCACGAGGCGCCCGTAGCGGTGGATCACCAGCGCGTCGTGCAGCGCGAACCGGGTGACGGCGTCCTGCCGGATCGTGGCCAGCGCGGTTTCCGTCATGCCGGGGAAATGCTCGATCACCATCGCGTCCAGATCGCCGTCCGCCGTGTCGCGGGTGAGGCCGAGGAAGGAAACCACGGCGCCCGCACCGGCGCCCGCACCGGCGACCCGCGCCGTGAAGGCGTTCACCTCGGCGCCGGGATCGAAAGGATCCTGCTGGACGCGCACGGGGTCGGTGGCCGGCTCCATGGCGCTCATCCGCCGGTCATCGGGGGGAACAGCGCCACCTCGCGCGCGCCGGTCAGCGACGTGTCCAGCGGCACCAGCGCCTGATCCACGGCGGCGCGCACCACCGTGAGATCCGACAGGGCGAAGGCATGGGCGTCGGAGCGGGTTTTCAACTCGTCGATCAGGTCGGCCACGGTGGCGGCGTCGGTCTCCACCGCCTCGTGGCCGGTGCCGATGCGTTCGCGCAACCAGGCGAAATACCGGATGTCGATGGGGGCGGGCATCACGCGTCCTCTCGCAGATGGGGGCGGGCCTTGCGGAAGTAATCCCAGCCCGTCACGGCCGTCAACAGCGCCGCGATCCAGAGCAGGGCAATGCCGATGTTCGACGACCAGAAAAGGCCCAGATAGACGACCCGTATGCCCAGCTCGTCCTCGATTGTGCCTTGCAGGATACCATAGAGCAGGTCGATATCCATGCCGAAGGTCCACATCCCGAAATAATGCTCGAAGAGGCCCCAGCTGAACAGCAGGCCGATGGCGACCATCTGCACCGTCGTTTTCCACTTGGCCAGTCTCGTGACCTTCAGGGTGCCGGCCGTGGCGCCGAGGAATTCGCGCAGGCCCGAAACGAAGATCTCGCGGAAGAGGATGACGATGACCGGCACCATGATCGGGGCCGACAAGCCGCCATCGCTGGCGATGACCCCCAGCAGCACGGCCAGCGCGATCACCACCATCGCCTTGTCGGCGATCGGGTCCAGCATGGCGCCGAAGCGCGTCTCCTGCCCCCAGCGGCGGGCCAGCAACCCGTCGAGATAGTCGGTCAGCGAAGCGGACATGAACAGGACCAGCGCCACCCAATCCGCGAAGGGACGGGGCAGCAGCAGGAAGACGAATCCCACCATCGGCGCCGCGATCAGGCGCACGAGGGTCAGGATGTTGGGCACGGTCCAGCGCATGGGCCCGGTGTAGCGCGGCGCGGCGGGAGAGGGAATAGCACGCGGTCAGGCGAGGCGACGTGGCGCGGGATTGCCCCGCCCCCCGCCCGACAGGCACGCGCCCGACAAGCACGCGCCCGAAGGCCCCGCCCCGTGACCTTCGCCGTTCCGTCGCGCGCGAACCCGCATCAGGCTGCGGGCCATGGGTGGAACCTTCGCCGCCCCGGACAGGGAAGAACCCGAGATGCCAGACTATTCCAACGACGCGAAAACCCTGCTGGCGAGGGTCGATCGCCATGGCTGGCAGGCGACCCATGTCTTCGATCCCGACGGCGCCGAGCCGGATTTCACCTATACCGTCGGTCTGGCGGACAGGCTGAAAGCGCCGGAAATCATCGTGTTCGGCCTGTCGAAATCCCTGATGCATTCGATGCTGGCCGAGGTTCAGCGCCAGATCGCGGAAG
>CAZTUG010000003.1:0-70317 GCA_964615955.1 uncultured Roseicyclus sp. | reverse complement strand
ATCCTTCCTCGAAACCGAGGCGGGGATGGATGTCTTCGCCCGGCTGAAAGTGGCCTGATCCGTCCTTTCCGAAAGGTTAATGATTCTCGGATTTTGATTGCGGATCAAGTGCTTGGACACCCTTATCACGCGTGATAAGGCGGGGTCAGGCGCGGTCGTGGAAGAAGTCGTAGATCGTCTGGGCCAGCGTCTCGTTGATGCCGTCCACCGCCGTCAGGTCCGACAGGTTGGCCCGCGCCACCGCCTTGGCGGAGCCGAAATGAGCCAGCAGCGCACGCTTGCGGGTGGCGCCGACGCCCGGCACATCATCCAGCGGCGTGGCGCTGACCGCCTTGGACCGTTTCGCCCGGTGTGCCCCGATGGCGAAGCGATGCGCCTCGTCCCGCATCCGCTGCACGAAGTAGAGGACGGGATCGTTGCGCTTCAGGGCAAAGGGGCTGCGGCCGGGGCGGTGGAACTCCTCCTTGCCCTGGTCGCGGTCGATGCCCTTGGCGACGCCGATGAAGGGCACGTCCTTCACCCCCAGATCCTCCATGATCTCCTTCACCGCGCTGACCTGCCCCGCGCCGCCGTCGATCAGCAGCAGGTCGGGCCAGGCCTCCGTCTTGCGGTCGGGATCCTCCTTCAGCAGGCGCGCGAAGCGGCGGGTCAGAACCTCCTTCATCATCCCGAAATCGTCGCCGGGCGTCAGGCTGTCGCCCCGGATGTTGAACTTCCGGTACTGCGACTTCAGGTAGCCGTCCGGCCCCGCCACGATCATCGCGCCGACCGCATGGGCGCCCTGGATATGAGAGTTGTCGTAGACCTCGATCCGCCGGGGCGGCGCGTCCAGCCCGAAGGCCTCCGCCAGACCGTCCAGCAGCTTGCCCTGCGCCTGGTTCTCGGCCATCCGCCGCCCCAGGCTTTCGCGCGCATTGCGCCGCGCGCCGTCCACCAGTTCCGCCTTCTCGCCGCGCTGGGGGACGAGGATCTCGACCTTGCCGCCGCGCTTCTGGCACAGGGCGTCCTCCATCAGGTCCATATCCTCGATCCCGTGGGACAGCAGGATCTGGCGCGGCGGCTCCTTGCCGTCGTAGAACTGGCCCAGGAAGGCCTCCAGCACCTCCGGCTCGTCGATATCAAGACCCACGCGGGGGTAGAAATCGCGGTTGCCCCAGTTCTGGTTGGCGCGGATGAAGAAGACCTGCACGCAGGCCTGTCCGCCCTCCATATGCAGCGCGATCACGTCGGCCTCGCGCACGCCGCGCGGGTTGATGCCCTGCGCGCTCTGCACGTTGGTCAGCGCGCGGATGCGGTCGCGCAGGGCGGCGGCGCGCTCGAATTCCATCGCCTCCGACGCTTCGGCCATCGCCTCTGCCAGCTTCTCCTGCAACTCGGTGCTGTCGCCTTTCAGGAACCGCGTCGCATCGGCGACCGAGGCCGCGTAATCGGACTCGGAGATATGGCCCACGCAGGGCCCCGAGCAGCGCTTGATCTGGTAGAGAAGGCAGGGCCGCGTGCGGCTTTCGAACACCGCATCGGTGCAGTTGCGCAGCAGGAACACCCGTTGCAACTGGTTCAAGGTCCGGTTGACCGCCCCGGCACTGGCGAAGGGACCGAAATAGTCACCCTTTTCCGTCTTCGCGCCACGATGCTTCTTGATCTGCGGGAAGGGATGGGTGCGGCTGACGAGGATGTTGGGGAAGGACTTGTCGTCGCGCAACAGCACATTGAACTTGGGCTTGAGTTGCTTGATGAGGTTCTGCTCCAGCAGCAACGCCTCGGTTTCCGTCCGCGTGGTCAGGAACATCATCGAGGCGGTGTCGCGGATCATCCGGGCGATGCGCGCCGAATGCCCCGAGGGCTTGGCGTAATTCGCCACCCTCCGCTTCAGGGCGCGCGCCTTGCCCACGTAAAGGACGCGGCTCTGGCTGTCGAGCATGCGGTAGACACCCGGGCTCTGGTCAAGCGTCCGGACATAATCTGCGATCACCTCATGGCCGGATCTGGTAGGGCTTTCGGGCTCAGTGTCCATTGATTGTGACAATCTCGTGATTCTCGGATTTGCTGCAATGCCGCGTGCGCCGGATCAAGCCTCCAGATGTCCACCGTTTCTGTGGATAAGCTTTGGGAGAACTCAGTGGCATCAGGAATTTCTCATTATTTTCGGCAGGGTTCTACGGTTTGCCTCCTTTTTAAGCTATTATATAAACCATTGTTTTCAATATATAAAAACACCCTGTATACCGCTTGGAATTTTTCGCTCCGGCAATCTTTACAAACATGAATCATTTGTGACGCCGGTGGAGAATCGCATTCCGCAGCGTCACTCGACACCCAGAACATCCGGCGTCTCCCAGCCCAGGTGCTGGCCTCCGTCAACGCAGATCAACTGTCCCGTGACCGATTTCGCGGTCAGGAAATAGCGCAGCGCCTCGCAGATCGCGTCCGGGTCCGCGCCGCGCTCCAGGATGGTGGCCGCGCGTTGCCGCGCGAAGTGATCCGCCGACTGGCGCGCGCCCTGCATCGTCGGGCCCGGGCCGATGGCGTTCACCCGGACGTTCGGGGCGAGGGCCTGCGCGGCGGTTCGGGTCAGCGCCCAAAGCCCCATCTTTGCAAGGGTATAGGTCATGAATTCGGGCGTCAGCTTGCGCACCCGCTGGTCCACCATGTTGATGACCAGCCCGCGCGCCACCGGCTCTCCGCGCGCATCCATGTCCGGATCGGGCATCTGCGCGGCCAGCGCCTGGATCAGCACGAACGGCGCGCGCAGGTTCGAGTCCATGTGACGGTCCCACGATTTGCGCGTGGCGCTCGCCATGTTGTCATAGTCGAAGATCGAGGCGTTGTTGACCAGCACCTCCACCGGCCCCAGTTCCGCCACCGCGCGGCCCATCAGGCCCGCAACCGCGTCCTCGTCCAGCACGTCCGCCTGCAGGGTCACGGCCCGCCGCCCCAGGGCGCGGATGTCGCGCGCCGTGTCTTCCGCCGCATCGCCGCTGCCGTTGTAATGCACGGCCACGTCGTGGCCCTGTGCCGCCAGTTCCAGCGCCATCGCGCGGCCCAAACGTTTCGCCGCGCCCGTTACCAGTGCCGTCATCGCCGCCTCCTCAGGTCAGAAGCATGACGATATAGCCCGCGTAAAGCGCGGAAAAGGCCAAGCCGACCAGCCGTCCCATGGGCAGGCGCAGGAAAACGAACGGCACAAGGATCACCGAGGCCGCCAGCATCACCCACAGGTCGAAGCTCAGGAACTCCGGGTCCACCGGGATCGGGCCGACCAGAACCGCGATGCCGATGATCCCCAACAGGTTGAAGATATTCGATCCAATGACATTGCCGACCGCCACATCCGCCTGCCTGCGGATAGCCGCCATCACCGTCGTCGCCAGTTCCGGAAGGGATGTGCCGACAGCCACCAGCGTCAAGCCGATCACCGTTTCGCTGACGCCATAGGCCGAAGCGATCGCGGTGGCGCTGTCCACCAGCAGGGTCGCACCCAGCGGCAGGCCCACGATGCCAAGCACGAGGTAAAGGATCACCCTCCACCACGCCATGTCCGGATCAGCATCTTCAAGATCCTCGATATCGTCGAGAGATTTGCGGTGCGCTCGCGCGGTGCGCAGGCCGTCCAACAGGAACAGTGCCAGACCGGCCAAAAGGACCACGCCATGCCACCACGTCATCGGCCCCGCGAAACACAGCGCAATGAACAGGGCCGTCGCGGCCAGCATGATCAGGTATTCGCGCCGCGTGTCGCTGGTGGCCGCAAGGCCCGTCAGCAGCGCGGGGATGCCCAGCACCAGCAACACGTTGGCGGTGTTCGAGCCGACGACATTACCCAGCGCCAGCCCCGGCGCGCCACCCAGCACCGACTTGACGGATACCAGCAGCTCGGGCGCCGAGGTGCCGAACGCAACCACCGTCAGCGACACGATCAGCGCCGGGATGCCCAGCCGCAGCGCAAGGTTGACCGCGCCCTTGACCATCAGGTCACCGGACACCAGAAGGATCACCAGGCCCAGCGCGACAAGACCGAATTCTTCAATCACGTTGGGGGCGATCGCAATGGGGACAGGTGCCGCCGCGCAGGTTGATCCGGCCGCAGCGGCGGCATGTGGACGGCTTGGGCAAGCCCGATGGCCCGCTCCGTCGGCTCAACCGCTCCTTCATGTCGCGCAACCCGCCGGGCAGGCGCAGACGCCCGAACAGGGCCAGGACAGCCATGCCGATCAGGAACAGCGAAACGATCTTGAGCATCAAGACAGCCCGTAACGGGCATAAAGCGCGCGTTCCTCCAACCCATGGTCGAGATCCGCGATCACCTGCGCCCCGAACCGCGACAGCAGGTTCTTGCGCGGGCCGTAGACGGCAAAGCGCACCTTGTCCCCGTAGAGTTCCTTCATCTTCGGAACGAGGTGCCCGATCCCGTCAGCCAGTCCAAGCTGAACACCGCGCGCGCCGGTCCAGAATGCGCCGGTGAACAGGTCCTCGCCTTCCAGCCGCGCCCCGCGCCGGGATTTCACATGGTCGATGAAGGCCGCATGGATGTCGCGCTGGATGTCCTTCAGACGCGCCACATCCTCGGCGCGTTCGGGGCGGAACGGATCAAGGATCGACTTGTCCTCCCCGGCGGTATGCACACGCCGCTCCACGCCCAGCTTGCCCATCGCCTCGACGAAGCCGAACGAGGCGGAAATCACCCCGATGGAGCCCACGATGGACGACGGATCAACCCAGATCTGGTCGGCGGCACAGGCAAGCCAATAGCCGCCCGAGGCTGCCACATCCTCCACGAAGGCATGGACGGGCACGGTCTTCTCGTCGGCCAGCCTGCGGATGCGCGCGGCGACCAGCGCCGATTGCACCGGGCTGCCACCGGGCGAGTTGACGACCAGCGCCACAGCCTTCGGCTTGCCCTTGGAAAACGCCTTTTCGATCGCGCTGGCATGGCTCGCATCGCTGATCCCCCGACTGCCCGAGGCGATGACGCCATTCAGGCGGATCACCGCCACGCGCGGGTCGGATTTCACGAAGGGAATGAAGCGTTTCATAGGGCGCGATGTAGGCCCCCCGACACGCGGCAACAAGACAGGCCGGGCGCTTTTCGCCGGTCTGTGGCGGAACTCACCCGGTTCAGGAGGCCCGCACCGGCAGCCGCTGCTCTCCAAGGCCGTCGATCCCAAGCCGCATCTCCTGCCCTGCGCGCAGGAAGACCGGCGGTTTCTTCCCCAGCCCGACACCCGGCGGAGTGCCTGTCGTCACGATATCACCGGGCTCCAGCGTCATGAAACGGCTGATGTATTCGACCAGGAAGGCGGGGCCGAAGATCATCGTGCAGGTATTGCCGTCCTGCATCCGCACGCCGTCCACCTCCAGCCAGATCGCCAGCGCCTGCGGGTCCGGCACCTCGTCCGGTGTTACCAGCCACGGACCAATCGGCGCGAAGGTGTCGCAGGATTTGCCCTTGGTCCACTGGCCGCCCATCTCTTGCTGGAAGGCGCGCTCGGACACGTCGTTCAGGATGCAGTAGCCCGCGATATGCGCCGCCCCGTCGCCCGTCGCCACGCCCTTGGCACGCCGCCCGATCACGAAGGCCAGTTCCGCCTCCCAGTCGGTCTTCTCGCTGCCCGGCGGCAGGATCACCGGATCGGTCGCGCCGGAAATGGCGGTGGTGGCCTTCATGAACAGCACCGGTTCCGTCGGCACGTCCCAGCCGCCTTCCGCCGCGTGATCGGCATAGTTCAACCCGACGCAGACCAGCTTGCCCGGCCGCGCCACGCAAGGCCCCAGCCGCACATCGCCTGCCAGCGGCAGGCTCTCCGCGTCGATCTCGGGAAATGCGCCCAGCGTCGCGCCGTCGATATCCGCCACAAGGTGCGACAGGTCGCGCACATGGCCCGCGCGGTCCAGTATCCCGGGCTTCTCCGCGCCCGCTTCGCCCCAACGCACCAGTTTCATGACCGCTCTCCCTTGCCAGTTTGCGCATCATCATGCTTCGATCGCCCGGCAAGGTGAAGGGGCAGCATGGCAGATATCATCATCCTCGGCGTCTTCGTCGCGGACGCCGCGTATCGGACCGTCAAGATGCCGGTCGCGGGGCAAACGCTTCTGGGCACCGGGTTTCAACTCGGGCCGGGAGGCAAGGGGTCCAACCAGGCGGTGGCGGCGGCGCGGGCGGGCGGCGATGTCGCCTTTCTCAGCCGGATCGGGGCCGACACGTTCGGTGCCATGGGCCGCGCCGTCTGGGCCGAGGCGGGCGTGCAACCGCTGGTGGTCGAAGATCCTGACACCCCTACCGGATCGGCGGGCATCTTCATCGTCGAGGCCACCGGGCAGAACGCCATCATCATCGTGCCGGGCGCGGCGGGGAACCTGTCCCCGGCAGATGTCGCGGGCCATTCCGACCGGATCGCATCGGCCAAGGTCGCCCTGACGCAACTGGAACAACCGATGGAAGCGGCGCAAAGCTTCCTGAGGATCGCCCATGGCGCGGGCGTCACCACCATCCTCAACCCCGCCCCCGCCACCGCGTTGCCCGCAGGCCTGCTGGCACTTTGCGACTATGTCACTCCGAACGAGACCGAGGCCGAGGAATTGACCGGCCTTCGCGTCACCGGGCCGGGCGATGCCCTGCCCGCCGCGCAGGCCTTGCTGGAACTTGGCGTGCGCAAGGGCGCGCTGCTGACGCTGGGGGGCAACGGCTCGCTTTACTGGGACGGGACGCGCGCGATCCACACGCCGGCGATGAAAGCTGGCCCCGTGGTCGACGCCACCGGCGCGGGCGACGCCTTCAACGGCGGCTTCGCCACGGCCCTGGCCGAGGGGCAACCGATCGAAGACGCGCTGGCCTTCGCCACCGCCACCGCCGCGCTCAGCGTCACGAAACACGGCACGGCGGCGTCCATGCCGTCGCGCGCCGAAATTGCGGCATTGCTCTAATCCGCCGCCTGTGACGCCGCGTCTGACCGCTCGTCTACCGTCGCTTCCACCGTCGCCACGTAATCTCGGACTACATCCGCGAAGGCGATCGGCACGCTGTCCAGCAGCATTTCCCGCAACCCCGGCCATTGCGGCGCCTGCGCCAGAAAGCGTTGCCGGTGGTAGTGCAGGATCACCGTATCGGGCGGCGTGCGTTCATAATCCGCGCGGTGCGAGAGCGAATAGTTGTGCAACTCCCCCAGCACCCGCGCCTTGTATCCGAACCGCGCCATGGTCAGCGGGAGGGTGATCTGGTCCAGCCACGGCCGTTTCTGCGCGATGGCGCAATTGTTGTCGAAGTCCACCGCCGTATCGCGCCAATGCTCGGCGAAGCGCAGCCCGTCCTCGGGATGCATCGCCTCGGGGAAAGCGACGAAGCCCGCATTGAAATAGGGCACGTATTCCATCTTCGCGCCGCGCAGCAGGCGCACCCGCTCCTGCGGGACGCTCAGGCCAAAATGTGCATAAGCGCGCGCCCAGCGGGCATTCTTGCCGCCCCATGTGGGTCGTCCCTCCGGCGCTGCGGCGACGGTGTCGGGGGCAAGGTCCATGAACTCCGCCAGCGAACCCGTGCACGCCATGTCGGTGTCAAGGAAGATCGCATGGCTGGTGCCGCGCGCATCACAGGCCGCGACCATCTTGTTGCCGTGGGGATAGGGGCTTTTCCACGCGGGCGGCGCGTCCAGTGTGCGCAGCTCCACCTCGCAGGCCTCGTAGATCGCATGGCTGACATCGCGGATCTCGGGGCGATGGGCGGCACTGACATAGGCGAATTGGCAAACCCGCGCGTCGCCCGCATGTGCCCGCGCCAGCGACGCCGCCAGAAGCCACGACTGGATCTCCAGCCGCTGACCATCGGCCACGTAGAACAGCGCAAGGGATCTGGCGTCGGTCATGGCGGTTCGTCCGCTTTGGAACTGCTCGGGCTGCACTCTGCCCGCAATCCGCCCTTCGCACCAGCCCCGCCCGGATCCGCAGCCTCAGACCTCCAGATCGACCACGAAGATCCCGTCCGCCCCGCGCGTGCACGACGCCACCAGCATCCCCCCCGCGCGCCGGTGGTCCGCATCGGCGGCATAGGCGTCCAGCGCGGCCTTGTCGTCGAAGGTGCACACGAACCCGTAGGGATAGCGCTGCGACTTCCGCTCGAAATCGAGGTTCGGGCCGTGGCGAAATCCGGTGAAGCCGGGGATACGTCCCGGCAGCTTCTCAAGGATGGCGATCGCGTCGTCGATCAGCTTCTGAGCGCCGTCGCCATCGGCCTCCATCATCACCAAGTGATATAGCATTGATATACCCCTATGCCAGAATTGCGCGAAAATCGTTCACGTTGGTCAGGGTCGGTCCGGTCACGACCTGGTCCCCGATCTCCGCGAAAAAACTGTGGGCGTCGTTGCGGTCAAGACAGGCTTGCGGATCAAGGCCCCTCGCCCGCGCCCTGGCCAGCGTATCGGGCCCGATGACGGCGCCCGCAACCTCCGCCGCGCCATCCACGCCATCGGTGTCGCAGGCGATCGCGTGTATATTTTCTATCCCGTTCAATGCGATAGCCAAGGCCAGCGCATATTCCGCATTCGGTCCACCCACACCATCCCCGCGCCGGGTCACCGTCAATTCGCCCCCCGACAGGATGACCGTTCCGGGCTTGGCCCGTTGCGCAAGCGCGGCATGGGCTGCGGCCACCTCGCGCGCCTCACCCTCGATGGAGTCTCCAAGTAATTCAACGACATACCCAGCCTCGCGCGCCATCTGTGCCGCTGCTTTCAACGATTGCGCCGGGGCCGCGCAGATGACATTCTCCACCTGTGTCAGCCGCGGGTCGTCGGGTGTGACCGGGTCGCCACCCGCCGCAAGGAACGTACGGATCGACGCGGCGGGCGCGACGTCCCATTTATCCAAATCTTTCAAAGCCTTGGCGGCGTCACCCCGGTGCCCCACAGTCGGACCGCTGGCGATATCCGCCGGATTGTCGCCGGGCACGTCAGAGATCAGAAGTGCCAGCATCCGCGCCGGAAAGGCCGCAGCCGCAAGTCGCCCCCCCTTCACCGCGGACAGCTCTTTTCTGATCCCGTTGATCGTCCCGATCGGGGCACCTGACGCCAGCAAATTCGATGTAACTAGTTGTTTTTCAAGGAGAGTTATTCCGCCCACCGGGGCGCATAGCAACGCCGACCCGCCGCCCGAAATCAGCGCAAGGACGAAATCACCCGCGCCCACCGTGTCCAGCAAGTCCAGCATCCGCAGAGTCGCAGCAACGCCCGCTGCATCAGGAACCGGGTGCGAAGCCTCTACGATTTCAATACCTTGGCAGGGCCGCCCATAGCCGTAGCGGGTTATCACCAATCCCTCGCAGGGCCCCCATTCCGCCTCCACCGCCTCCGCCATCCGCGCGCTGGCCTTGCCCGCGCCGATCACGACCACGCGGCCTGCGGGTTTGGGCGGAAGGGCAGCTGCAAGACTCTGCATCGGGTCCGCAACGGCCACGGCACGATCAAACAACGCGACCAGAAAGTCTTTCTTTATCAATAGCTTCGTCCTGTGCTTGATGCCCGAGCAACAAGATCGATGGGCGCACGATACTCGGGCGGAGGTGTTACACCATCCTGCATCCACGCCATCAGACCATCCGCCATCGCACGCGCGAACCCGGAGATATCGCAGGCGACAGAGGACAGTTGCGGCCAAGCCTGGGCGCATTCCTCGATGTCGTCGAACCCGACCAAGCGAAATTCCTGCCCGACCTGCACCCCGGCACGGGCGAATCCAGACAGCATGCCCAACGCGACCAGGTCATTGAAACATATCGCGGAATCCACATCGGGTGCGTTGGTCAAAAGCGTCTCGACAGCGCCAACGCCGAAGGCTCGGGAGCTGCGCCCATGGAGTGTGTAGGGCTCCATCCCGGCGCGTTTCATCTCGGCCAGATAGCCCGACTTCCGCTCCTCGGTTATGGCGCGCCCGGCCATACCGCCAACGAATGCGACCCGCTGCGCGCCCTGAGTCAGAAGATGCCGCGTCGCCTGCGCCGATCCGGTGGCGTAATCGAAGGAAGCGAACGGGAAAAGTCCCGTGCGCGGATCTGTCTTGCGGAGCACCTGCAAAGCCGGAATCCCCGCCCGCTCCACTTGGTCGAAACCGCCGCACCCTTCGCCATAGGCGGGCGAGATAACCAGCGCGGATACGCCGTGTTCAATCATTGAACCGATCAATTTCGCTTGTAAATCAGTGTCTTCATCGGAATTTGCGATCACTGTCGCATAGCCTTTGGCCGCCAGCGTCATTTGCAGCACGGTGGCAAATTCCGTGAAAAACGGGTTGCGCAGATCGTTGATGACCAGTCCGACCAAGCCCACGGATCCCGACCGCATCTGTGCCGCCGCGCGGTTGTAGACGTAGCCGATGTCCGCCATCGCCTTGCGCACGGCCTCGCGCGTTTCGTGTTTCACGGAAGGCGAGTTCTGCAGCACAAGTGACACGGTCGATTTGGACACACCCGCCTTGGCAGCCACGTCGAGTATGGTGGGTCGGCGGGTCAAGCGTCGATCCCGTGCAGCGCCAGAAGCGTGCCCATGCGGCGGCAGGCAAGGTCCGGGTCGGAGAGCAGGCGTGCCTTGTCGGCCAACCGGAAAACCTCGGCGAAGTGGCTGATTTCACGAGAGGATTGGAAGCCTCCGGGCATGATGAAATGGGGTTGCCAACCGTTCAGCCAGGCCAGGAACGCGATGCCTGCCTTGTAGAATTGCGTCGGCGTCTTGAAGATTTCGCGGCTCAGTGGAACGGTCGGTTCCAGGAGCGCATGATAGGTGGCGTGATCACCTTGGGCGAGCGCGTCCAACGCCTGGCTCGCGGCAGGGGCGATGGCCGCGAAGATGCCCAGAAGTGCGTGAGAGACGTGCGTGCCATCCCCTTCGATCAGCGCGGCATAGTTGAAATCGTCACCGGTATAGAGCCGGACACCATTGGGAAGGCGCGCGCGAAATTCCTCTTCATGTGATTGATTCAGAAGGGAAATCTTGATGCCGTCGATTTTTTCGCAGTGCCGGTTAATGATATCGAGCACGATGTCGTTCGCCTCCGCCACCCGCGTCGCCCCCCAATAGCCGCGCAGGGCCGGATCGAACATGTCGCCCAACCAATGCAGGATCACCGGCTCCGCCGCTTGTGCGATCAGGTCGTCATAGACCCGCGCGTAGGTCTCGGGCCCCGCGCCGATCGCGGGAAGCGCGCGGGTGGCCATCAGGATAAGCTGGCCACCGGCTGCCTCGATCACCTCCATCTGCTCGGCATAGGCAGCGGTGATGCGGGAGGTGTCTGTCAAATCGGTCAGTGCGACGTGGTCGGTTCCGGCCCCGCAGGCCACGCGCGGGCGCATCGGATGGACTTTGGCCGCTCGCATCGTGCGGTCGATCAGTTCCCGTGCGGTCGCCCAATCCACGCCCATGCCACGCTGCGCGGTGTCCATCGCCTCCGCAAGGCCAAGCCCTTGATCCCACAGACCTTCCCGGAACCGCAGCGTCGCGTCCCAATCCACGGCGGGCCGCCCGTGCCACGGGTCGCGCTCGGCCAGGGGATCGCTGACCACATGGGCCGCGGCGAACGCGGTGCGGGTCAGCGGGACGCTTGGCGCACGGGGGACAAGGGGGTCTCCCTCAAGGATGTAGTCTTCCAGCGTCCCGGCATAGGTCGGCAGTTGCATGGCTTCAGATCCCGTGATCTTCGCGGATCATGTCGGCGGCTTTCTCGCCGATCATGATCGTGGGCGCGTTGGTGTTGGAGGAAACGACAGTCGGCATGATCGAGGCATCGGCGATCCGCAGCCCGTCGATCCCGTTGAACCGCAGGCGCGGCGTGACGACGGCGCTGTCGCCCGGCCCCATGGCACAAGTCCCGACACAGTGATGGGAGGTTTTGGAATGTTCGCAGATGAAGGCGAAGTAGTCTTGATCCGTACGGACCTCTGGCCCCGGAAGGCGCTGCGCCTTGATGAAGGGCTTCAATGGGTCTTGCGCAAGGATATCCTGTGTCAGCCTCAGACCGCGAATGGACATCTCCCGGTCGAACGGGTCTGCACAATAGTTCGGGTCGATCAGCGGGGCTGCCGACGGATCACTGCTGGCCAGCCGGACCGAGCCGCGGGACCGGGGGCGCAGGTAGCAGGAATTGAGCGTCACGCCCCCGAGCGGCATCGCGACGACCCCGGCTTCGATCCCGGTCCCAAGGCCGAGGTGAAATTGCAGATCGGGCGAGCGGGCATTCGGATCCGCATACCAGAATCCGCCTGTCTCGAAGAGGCTGCTGGCCACCGGCCCCTTGCGGGTGGCCAAGTATTGCAGGCCCGCCAGCACGCTCAGATGCGGTTTTGCGAAGCGATCATAGGTGTGAGGGCCGGAGACTTCGGCAATGCAATAGAGGTCCAGATGGTCTTGCAAGTTCGCGCCCACTTGCGGCTGGTCCAGCACGACGTCGATGCCAAGCCGGCGCATGTCATCAGCCGGACCGATCCCGGACAATTGCAGAAGCCGAGGTGATCCGATGGCGCCACTGCACAGGATCACCTCGCGCTCCGCCGTGATCCTTGTTCCGTCCAGCATGTCGACGCCGGTGGCGCGCCCACCGTCCACCACCAGCCGCCGCACTTGCGCACGGAGTTTGACGGTCAGGTTCGCGCGCCCTCGGTTCGGATGCAGGAACGCCATCGCAGCCGAGGACCGGCGGGCATTTCGTTGGGTCAGTTGGTAGTAGGCCGCGCCCTCCTGCACCTCTCCGGCGATGTCGGGGTTGAAAGGGATGCCAAGCGCATTGGCCGCTTTGAAATAGGCCTCGCAGATCGGCAATGGTGCGACGGGCTTCGAGACGCCCAAGGGTCCACCCTGACCATGGTAACGTCCTGAGAAGCTGTCGTTATCCTCGGATTTTCGGAAATAGGGCAGGACATCCTCGTAGCTCCATCCCTCGCAGCCCTTCTGCCGCCATTCGTCGTAGTCCAACGGATGACCGCGGGTGTAGATCTGCGCGTTGATGGCAGAGCCGCCGCCGATCACCTTGGCCTGCGTGTAGGTGAAAACCTTGCCCCGCAAGTGCGCCTGCGGGACGGTCTTCCAGCCCCACGACGCGATGCCCTTGGTCATCTTGGCGAAACCAGCGGGCAGGTGGAAGAAGGGGTGGCGATCAGACCCCCCGGCCTCCAGCAGACAGACGCGGACATCCGGGTTCTCGGACAGGCGTGACGCGACGACCGACCCGGCCGAACCGCCACCGATGACAATGAAATCATATGTTTCCGACATGACGCGCCCCTCAGAACCGATTGATAGACAGCGCGCCGTCGACCGGGATCTGCGCGCCGGTGGCAAAGGCGAACTCGCCCCGCGCTAAAGGCAGGACGATCCGGGCAATGTCATCGGGATAGCCCCAGCGGCCGGCGGGCACGAGCTGCGGTATGGCCGCATCGTAGCGCGTGGCGACGGGGGCGGTCAGCGGTGTGGAGATGATACCGGGTCGAACGTCAAAAACGCCTATGCCATGGGGCGCAAGGCGCAGGGCAAAGGCTTGCGCGCTCATCGCGGCTGCGGCCTTTGACATGCAGTACTCCGCGCGGTCCACGTTGACAATTGCGGCGCTGACAGAGGTGATGAAGACCATCGACCGGTAGGGCTCGGTTGGCATGTCGAGCATTCGGCGCGCCACTTCCTGTGCAAGAAAGACGGCACCGCGCAAGTTCACATTCATGCAGCGATCGAAACTTTCGGGTGTCATGTCCAGCAGGTCGCCGCGTTGCAGCGCGCCCACACCGGCATTCGACACAAAGGTATGGATCGGCCCGACCTTGTCCAGAAGTGCAGCCGCCGCACCGATATCGGTCACGTCATGCTGGTGGTAAGTCGCGCCGGGCAAGGCAGCCAGAGCCTCGGGTGCATCGGGCACGTCGGCGGCAAGAGCGATCTCCCAGCCCGCGCCATGCAGCACCTGCGCGATGCCGAAGCCAATGCCCTGTTGCCCACCGGTGATGAGCGCCTTCATGCCGTCCCCTCCCGCAAGTGTTCGGCCTGCCGTAGCGCCAGCGCCGCGATGGTCAGCGACGGATTGACCGCGGCCGATGTCGGCAGCAGCGAGGCGTCGCAGATATAGAGGTTCGGATGGTCGTGGGTGCGGCCGAAGGGGTCGCACACGCTTGTCGCCGGATCGACGCCGATCCGGGCCGTGCCACATTGATGCGACGGCGTGCGCCGGTCGAAGGCCTTGGACAACACCACCGGGAAGCCCGCGCGCTTCAATGCCGCCTTCAGTGCCGCGACCAGCGCCAGATGCCCGTCCCAATTGGAACGGCGCCAATCAAGAACGATCTCATCACCCTGGACCGTCACACGGCTGTCAGGGTCAGGCAGATCCTCGGACATGGCGTAGAAATCGATGGCATGGTTTGCGATAAGCCGAGCCAGAGGTTTCGGCAGCCCCGTTTGCGAGGCAAGGATCGGGCCGGACACGCGCCCCAACAATTGCACGTTGCCCAGCGGCGCACCGCCCGGTCCGCCTTTCAAATACCAATCGTTCAATTGCAATGTCTTCTGGTAGATGCTTCGGTTCCGTCTGTGGCTCAGGGCCAGAACCGCGCTTGCGTTGTGGTTCATGAAGTTTCGCCCGACCTGGTCAGAGCTGTTCGCGATCCCGTTCGGATGCGCGTGCGTAGCGGAGCGGAGCAACAGGGCGGCGCTATGCACCGCGCCCGCCGCCAACACGATGCGCGGCGCGCTGAGCCGCCCGGCGGAGGTGAGCAGGCCCTTCACGCGCGCGCCCTCCACCTCGATGTGCCGCACACTAACGCCGGTGCGCAGGGTGATGTTGCAATCGCGCAAGGCCGTCACCAACGCCGCACTTTCCGCGTCCAGCTTGCCGCCCGTGGTGTCCGGAAACCCGTCCCAGGGCGTCGCCGCACGGTGCAGCCACCGGTCCAGATCGACAGCCAAAGGCAGCGGTGTAGGGTGCAGTCCGATACGGGCGAGTCGCGCCTTCAGGTCGATGATGGCAGGTTCATGGGCAATCGGCGGAAAGTCGTAGGGGGCATCGTGGGCAGGTTCGGTCGGATCTTCCCCGATCACGCCGCGCACCTGGAACAGACGTTCGGCAAGAGTATAATAGGGGGCAAGATCGCTGTAGGCCAGCGGCCAGCCCGGGGTTGTGCCGCCGATGTGGCGGATGGGGCTGAAATCGGCCTCCCGGTAACGCATCATCACGCCGCCGTAGAATTTCGAATTGCCGCCGACATAGGAGTAATTGCCGGGATTCAGGCGATCCCCGTCGGGCGTCAGCCAGGTTTCATCCGGTCGGAAATGGCCATGCCGGTAAATCGCCTCTGCATCGCGCGCCTCGGCGCAATCATGCAGCACCTGCCCACGTTCGAGAATCAAAACGCGCAATCCAGATCCCACCAGCCCCGCAGCCAGTGTCGCGCCGCCCATGCCAGAGCCTACGATGATGATGTCAGCGTCACTCATTATCCCGCCTGTTTAGGTTTGGATCGTTCCAATTCCAAGCGGAAAATCAACGTTCAACACCGTCCAGCCCCGGGGCCATGCCCGGGACTGGTGCTGGTCTTTCTATTGGTTCAGCAACACCGCCTCGGACAAAAGAGTTACCCCATCTTCGGGGCTCATGTCCGAGTTGAAGAACTCGGTGATCGCGTCGGTGGCGCCGCCGACGACCGCTGCTGCGGCCGCATGTGAGCCGGCGAAAGTAGGCACTGCCGTTCCGGCCGCGTCGGCCGCCGCGAAATCCGCCGCCGAGGCCTGCGCGCATGCATCCAAGCTGGATAGGTCGATGTCATTGCGGGCGGGAATGGACCCCTTGGCGATATTGAACGCAATCTGCACCTCGGGCGACATGATCGCCGAGGCAAGGGCCGCCTGCCCGGCCATCATGTCCGGGTCGGATTGTTCGAAGAACGTCAGAGAATTGACCAGGAAGATGAAGCCGGTTTCTTGCGACCGAGGCACGGGAAAACACAGGAAATTCTCGCCCGCGACCTGACCGGCATTGGTGAATTCTCCCTTTGCCCAATCGCCCATGATCTGCATCGCGGCTTCGCCGTTGATGACCATGGCGGTCGCAAGGTTCCAATCGCGACCCGAGGCATTGTCGTCGATCATGGTGTCACGGATCAGGGCGAGTTGTGTGAAGATCTCGACCATGGTCGCGGATGTCAGGGCCTCGGGGTCCAGTTCGACCAGCGCCTGTCGGTAGAAATCCGACCCGCCAAGGCCAAGCGCCACGGCTTCGAACATGTAGGCCTCCTGCCAGGCTTGCCCCCCATGGGCCAAGGGCACGATTCCGGCGTCAATGAATTGTGGCACAAGCGCGTTGAATGCCTCCCAGGTGGTGGGCACCTCTGCTCCGATCGCCTCGAACGCGGCGCGGCTGGCCCAGATCATGTCCGTGCGGTGAACGTTGGTGGGCGCCGAAACGTAATGGCCGTCAATCTCCGTATAGGCGCGCACCGCGTTCGGCAGCACCTGTGACCATCCTTGCTGCGCTGCAAGGTCGTCAACATTGCCCAACATGCCCTCTTGCGACCAATCCAGGATGTTTTGCCCCAGAAGAAGCATCGCCGTCGGCGGATCGCCGGCCGCGATGCGGGCCTGCAGCACCGTTCGTGCGGCGTCGCCACCGCCGCCCGCAACCGGGGCATCATCCCAGGTGACCCTTTGGGCGACGACGGCATCCCGAACGGCCGCAAGCGCTGCCGCCTCCCCGCCCGAGGTCCAGAAATGCATCACCTCGACCGAGGGATCGGCGGTGGCGCTGCCTGCAGCAAGGCCTGCGGCAAGGCTGAGCGTCAACCCTGTGAGGCGTGTCTGGAAAATAGTCATGATTCTTGATCCTCCCGAGAAGTCATGCGGGCCCGATTTCGGGTGCATCTTGTTGAAAACAGTGATTGGAACGTTCCAACAATTCGGCGAAAAAAACAAGGTCAACGGCGTTGCCACCGCCGCGAAACGGATCAGGCGATTCGGTCTTCCGTCTTTGGGTCGAACAGCACGGCCTTGTCCATGTTGACCGCGAATTCGAAGGGCTGGCCAGCGTGGACATCGGCATCCGCCCGCATCCGTGCAATGCAGTCCCTCCCCGACAGGGTCGTGGACACGAAGGTATCCGCTCCTGCCGGTTCAGTCACGCTGACCGTGTTGGTCATCGCCTGGATGTTGCGCGCATTGCGGTCGGCCCCTTCTGGATCGGTGATCGCCTCGGGGCGCACCCCGAACATCACCTCACGGTCGACATAGGCGCGGTATGCCTCGGGCGCGTTCTCGATACGAAGGTTCACCTGCTGCCCCTCCGATCCTGCGATCCTCGCATGGAGCGCGCCGTTCATCTCGACCAGTTGCGCATTCAGCACGTTCATTGCCGGAGACCCCATGAAGGTCGCCACAAATAGGTTGGCAGGGTTGTCGTAGATCTCTTTCGGGGTGCCAAGTTGCTGGACGTAGCCGTCATACATCACCGCGATCCGGGTGCTGAGCGTCATCGCCTCGATCTGGTCATGGGTGACGTAGACAATGGTGGTGCCAAGTTTCTGGTGCAGTTTCTTGATCTCGGTCCGCATGTCGACACGCAGCTTGGCGTCGAGGTTCGACAGCGGCTCATCGAACAGGAACACATCGGGGTTGCGCACCAGCGCACGGCCCATGGCGACGCGCTGCCGCTGGCCGCCGGACAGTTGCCCCGGCTTGCGGTCCAGCAGGTTCTCGATCTGCAGCAGCTTTGCCACATCTGCCATGGCGGCGTCACGTTCGGACTTCGGGGTGCCCTGCATCTCCAGCCCGAAGGTGATGTTCTTGCCAACGGTCATGTTGGGGTAAAGCGCATAGGACTGGAACACCATCGCGATGTTGCGCTTGGACGGCGCAACGTTGTTGACGACGCGATCCTTGATCGCGATTTCTCCGCTCGAAATACCTTCCAGCCCCGCGATCATGTTCAGCAGCGTGGACTTGCCGCAGCCGGACGGACCGACAAGAACCAGGAACTCCCCCTCCTGCACCTGGATGTCCACTTTGTGCAGGACCTCCATCGCGCCATACGATTTGGTGACGTTGTTGATGTCGAGAAAACCCATGGGTTAGCCTTTCACGCTGCCGGCCATCAGGCCGCGGACGAAGTATCGACCGGCCACGATGTAGACGAGGAGAGTGGGCGCGGCGGCCATGATGGCACCCGCAAAGTGGACGTTGTATTCACGCACCCCCGTGGAGGAGTTGACGAGATTGTTTAGCGCGACCGTCATCGGCGCCGATCCGCCCGATGCAAATGACGCGCCGAACAGGAAGTCGTTCCAGATATTGGTGAACTGCCAGATGCAGCAGACAGCAATGATCGGGCCAGACGACGGCAACATGATCCGCCAGAAGATCTGGAAGAAGCCCGCCCCGTCGATCATCGCCGCGCGCACCAATTCAGTCGGGAACGCGGCATAGTAGTTGCGGAAATAGAGGGTGGAGAAGCCTATTCCATAGACGACATGAACGAGGATCAGGCCATAGGTCGTGCCGGAGATGTTGAGAAGCCCCAGGATTCGCGCCATTGGGATCAGGACGATCTGGAAGGGGATGAAGCACGAGAACAGGAGCAATCCGAAGATCCAGGTTGCGCCCTTGAAATGCCATTTCGTCAGGACGTAGCCGTTCAGCGCTCCGGCGATGGTGGAGATTGCGACGGCCGGCACCGCCATGGCGATGGAGTTGATGAAATAGGGGCGCAGTCCGGTGGGTTGCACCCCGATCTGGGCCGTCGACCAAGCCGAAAGCCATGGCGCGATGGTCCATTCGCGCGGCAGGGCGATCATATTGCCGCCGGTGATTTCCTCCAACGGCTTGAGGGAGTTCACCAGCATGATCCCGAAGGGCAGCAGGTAGAACAGCGCGAAAAGGATAAGCACGAGGTAGATGAAGAACCGTGCCACGTTGGATGAACGAACGGCGTTGTCGGAGGATGCCAAGGCCATTACTTGCGCTCCCGCAATTCGGCGTAGAGATACGGCACCATGATCGCGGCGATGGTCATCAGCATGATGACGGCCGAAGATGCGCCGATGCCCATCTGGTTGCGCGTGAAGGTGTAGGAATACATGAACGTCGCAGGCAAAGCTGTGGCGTTGCCCGGCCCCCCGCCAGTCAGCGCGATCACAAGGTCATAGGACTTGATCGCAAGGTGGCTCAGGATCACGAATGCGCTCAGAAACGCGGGGCGCAGCTGCGGCAGGATGATCCGGCGATAGAGCTGGAAGTTGGACGCGCCATCCATCTGGGCGGCTTTCAGGATCTCGTTGTCGATCCCGCGCAGGCCCGCAAGGAACATCGCCATGACAAAGCCCGAGGACTGCCAGACCGCGGCGATGACGATTGTATAGATGGCCATTTCGCTGTCTTTGATCCAGTCGAACTCAAAGCTCTCCCACCCCCAGAGATGCATCGTGTTCTCGAGCCCGATGGCAGGATCGAGGAACCATTTCCACGCTGTGCCCGTCACGATGAACGACAGCGCCATGGGATACAGGAAGATCGGGCGCAGCAGCCCTTCGCCCCGGATCTTCTGGTCCAGCAAGATCGCCAGCATCAGCCCGATCAACGTGCAGATCACGATGTAGAGCGACGCGAAGATCGCAAGATTGGTGACGGCCGTATCCCATTCCCGGATGCGGAACAGGCGGTCGTAATTCTGCAGGCCGACCAGGTTGAAGGACGGCAGCATCCGGCTGTCGGTGAAGCTGAGGAAAACAGTGAAGGCGATGAAGCCGTAGACGAAGATCACCATGATCGCGAAGGATGGCGCGAGGACGATCTTGGGAAGCCAATTCTGCAAACGGGTGCGGAAATCCACTCCGTCCGACAACATGGGATCGGTTGCGGCCATGGGGCCTCTCCTTCACTCGGGTGAATGACTTGCAGATCAGCGCTGCAAGATGGTCCGGCCCCGCGTGATTGGCGGAACCGGACCGGGGAAGGACGCGCTTACTGCGCCAGTTCGACGGCGGTGACCATTTCGGCCGCTGCAGTCTCGCTGTCATACTCACCATTGAAGTGGGCGGTGATCACGTCATACATCGCGTTCTGCACCGACGGCGGGTTGGCGTGGCCATGGGCCATGGAGCCGAAGAGTCCGCCATTGGCACCGGCTTCCGCCAGTTGCGCCATGCCAAGCTGACCGCAGGCATCGAACGACGAGGGGTCGATGTCGGTCCGCGCGGGAACGGACCCCTTGACCACGTTGAACGCAATCTGGAATTCGGGGCTCAACACGGCCGAAGCCATGGTCAGCTGCGATTCCTGCGCCACCGGATCAGCCACGTTGAACATCGCGAACTGGTCCGAGTTGAACATCACCGTGCCTTCGGTGCCGGGAACACGGAAGCACTGGAACTCCTCGCCCGCAGTCTGACCGGCATTGACGAATTCGCCCTTCGCCCAGTCACCCATGATCTGGAACAGCGCTTCGCCGTTGATCACCATGGCCGAGGCAAGGTTCCAGTCACGACCCGAGAAGTTGTCGTCCACGAATCCACGCAGCGTCGCCATCCGATCGAAGGCTTCGACCATCTGTGCACCGCCAAGCGCCTCGGGATCGAGGTCGATGAAGGCCGCCTGGTAGAACTCGGGGCCACCCACGCCCATCACCATCGAATCGAAGATGGTCGCGTCCTGCCATGCCTGACCACCATGGGCCAAGGCGGTGTAGCCTGCATCTTGTGCGGCCTGCATCGCTGCCACGAACTCTTCCCACGTGGTCGGCTGGCTGATGCCAAGCTCTTCCATCAGGGCTGTATTTGCCCAGACCCAATTGGTCGAGTGAACATTGACCGGAGCCGCGACCCAATGGCCATCATAGGTGGAGAATGCCTGAAGAGCGGCGGGAACGACGTCGGCCCAACCCTGCTCGGCGGCCAAAGCGTCGAGGTTTGCCAGCGCACCCTCGGCTGCCCAATCCTGGATCGCGAAACCCAGCATCTGCACCGCAGTCGGAGGATCGCCTGCGGTCACACGGGCACGCAGAACGGTCATGGCGTCAGAGCCACCGCCGCCGGCAACCGGCATGTCGGTCCAGCCGATGCCGCCACCGGCCAAGTCTTCGCGCAGGACGTTCAGCGCGGCCGCTTCACCGCCAGAGGTCCACCAGTGCAGAACCTCAACCTCCTGGGCTGCGGCCACGCCGGTCGACAGCGCCATGATCGCGGCGCCCATGTAGAATTTAGTGAACTTGGTCATTGTAGTCCTCCCTTATGACCGTATCCCTTACCGGGACTGACGAAATTAAAACGTTATAAATCTGGTCGAAGTCAACCAGAAAGTGCTTTTGCAAAACCAGGTATCTTTCTTCAGAACTGCCTACAATCAGAATATTATTCTGCAGCGCAGAGAATCTTCGCAGAGAAATCAGCCTATTGTAACGTTTCAAATGCCGGGCAATATAGCTGGCATAGAACCTGAAGGGCGACCCATGGCCTCGAGCCGCGACACCAGTGATGCCGCACCCTCTCCAACCGGCGAGAAACCGACCCTGCGCAGCCTTGCGGAACTGACGGGATTTTCGGTCGCGACGGTCAGCCGGGCACTTGCGGACGATCCGCAGATCGCCGTGAAGACCCGCGCGACCGTGGCCGAGGCCGCCGCCGCCGCAGGTTACGTGCCCGACCGTGCCGCACGCCGCCTGCGCACCGGCCGTACGCAAGTGGTGACCCTGCTGCTCAACACCGAGCACGAGTTTCTCGGCTTCACCCACGAGTTTCTGTCCGGCATCACGGAGGCCCTGCGCGGCACAGGGTATTCCGTCAACGTTGTGCCCGATCATGTGGGCGAAGATCGGTTGCAACCCGTGCGAAATATCCTGCGCAACCAGCTGGCCGACGGCATCCTCTTCACCCGAACCGAGGCTTTCGATCCCCGCGCGCGCCTGCTGTTGGAGGCCGGTTTTCCCTTTGTCAGCCATGGCCGCACCGAATTCACCACGCCGCACCCCTGGGTCGACTTCGACAACGAGGCCTTCGCGCGCGCCGCCGTTCAGCGTCTTGTCGCCAAAGGCCGAAAGCGCCTCTCCCTGATCCTGCCCGGGGATCGCTTCACCTTCACCCAGCACCTGCGATACGGCTTCGTCAGCGCGGCGCGCGAAGCCGGGGTGGATTTCGAGATCGTCAGCGGAGTAACGCTGGACAGTCCCGCGGCCTCTATCGCCCAAGTCCTGCGCAAAAGCCGAGCCTCGGCTTCCCCGCCCGATGGATATGTCTGCGTGGGCGAGGTGACGGCGCTTGTGACGCTGTCCGCACTGTCCGATAGCGGTGACGTGATGGGACGCGATGCGGATGTCTTCGCCAAGCGCGCCTCGCCGATATTCGACAATATCCGGCCCCGAATCGACACGGTGTTCGAGGACCTCCGCCAGACAGGCAACCTGATGGCCACGACGCTCTTGCGGCGCATGAAAGGCGAGGCACCGGAAGGGTTGACCCATTTGCTGCTGCCGAATTTCGACCGCCTCCATCATTCCTGAGCAACCCATTTGCCACGCGTGTCGCCAATGCGCATCTGCACCGTCTTGACCTCCAGGAACTCCTCGAGCCCGTAGCGGCCCAATTCGCGGCCCTGACCGCTTTGCTTGACGCCGCCGAAGGGCATTTCCGGGTAGCCGTCCATCCAGGTGTTGGTCCAGACCGTGCCCGCCTGCACCCGCCGCGCGAAGGCAAGGCAGGTGGACATGTCGCGCGACCAGACGCCCGCGCTCAACCCATAGGCCGCGTCGTTGGCCAGGCTCAGCGCCTCGTCCAGCGTGCGGAAGGTCAGGACGGACAGGACCGGCCCGAACACCTCGTCGCGCGCGATGGGCATGTCGGGGCGCAGGTTGGTGACGACCGTGGGCTGGTAAAATTGCGGTCCGACACCGTCGACACCGAACGCAGCGCCGCCGATGGCCAGAGTCGCGCCTTCGGCCACGGCGGCCTGCACATAGCCGTCGATCTTCGCCAGATGCTCCGGCGAGATGATTGCGCCGACCTGCGTGGCCGGGTCCAGCGGGTCGCCGAAGGGAACGCGGCGGCTTAGCGCCACGATCTTCGCGGTCAGGTCCTCGGCCACGTCTTCGTGCACGATGATCCGGCTGCCGGAATTGCAGCACTCCCCCGCGTTGAAATAGACGCCGAAGACAATTGCATCGGCGGCCTGATCCAGATCGGCATCGGGGAAGATTACCTGCGGGTTCTTGCCGCCAAGCTCCAGAGACACCCGCTTGAGTGTCCCGGATGCCGCCGCGCTGATCCGTTTGCCCACCCCGGTTGAGCCGGTGAAGCTGACCATGTCGACGCGGGCATCGGTGGAGAGGACCTCGCCCACAGGGTCTCCGAACCCGAGGGCGATGTTGACCACGCCGTCGGGAATGCCCGCCTCGATCAGCAGTTCACCCAGCATGCAGGTTGTGGACGGCGTAAGCTCCGACGGCTTGATCACCGCCGTGCAGCCTGCCGCCAAAGCGAAAGGAAGCTTCTGGCTGACGATCAGGAACGGGAAGTTCCATGGGCAGATCAGGGAGACGACGCCGATTGGCTCCTTCAACACGACGCCCAGCATGTCCGCGCCAAGGCTGTTGTGACTGTCACCATGGATCATCCGCGCAAGGCTGGCGGCATAGCGCCAGAGATCGGCGGCGCCTGCAATTTCCCCTTTGGCCTGTGAAATCGGTTTGCCGGATTCCAGCACCTCCAACAGGGCGATGCGGTCGACGTGTTCTTCTATCAGATCGGCCACGCGCAACAGGATGCGTGCACGGGAAGCTCCGCTGGAAAACGCCCAGTCGCCCGCATCGAAGGCGGCTCGTGCTGCAGCGATGGCCGCTTCCGCCTCTGCCTTGCCGCCCTTCGCCGCGGTGCTGACCAATCCGCCATGGGAAGGCGAGTGCCGCTTCGACACCGCACCGTCTGCACTGTCACGCCAGGCGCCGCCGATCAGGTGGCGAGCTCTGAACGGGTCGGGCAGCGCAACGCCGGTTCCGGGGATGATGGTCATTTCGGTCATGTCTCAGATTCCCTGGAAGTCTGGTGAGCGTTTTTCACGGAAGGCCGATACGCCCTCGTCCCGATCTTTGGTCGCGCCCACCATGCCGCTACCCAAGGCCTCGATCATCGCCGCGCGGTCTTCTCCGACAGCGGCATGGATCTGATATTTCGCAACTTCATGGGCGCGGGGTGACGCAGCGATGGCCTGATTGGCGATCGCCAGCGCGGTGGCCAGCGGGTTGTCCGAAACCTCGGCCACGAAGCCCAACGCCAGCGCGCGCTCTGCCGACAGGCGCCGCCCGAACAGGGCCATTTCCTTCACCGCTGCCTCGGGCAGCAACCGCAAGAGCCGCGTATTGCCGCCCCAACCCGGCACGATGCCCACCTGTGCCTCGGGCAAGGCCAGCGTCGCTTGCGGGGCCATCACGCGGATATCCGCACAGGCTACCAATTCCAGACCGCCGCCGAAGGCATGGGCGTGGATCACGGCAATGGTCGGTTGTGACAGCCGCGCGAAGCGGTCGTAGACGCGATGCCCCTCCCGCACCCAAAGCCTTGCGAAATCGGTGGGCGACAATGCACCCCAACCGACGATATCTGCCCCCGCGCAAAACGCCCTCTCGCCGACTGCAGTCAGAAGAACCGCCCGCACCAGGGAAGACCGCTCAAGAGTCGCGCAGGCGTCCTCCAACTGCGCCAGCATCTCGGGCGTCAGCGCATTGAGTTTGGCCGGATTGTCGACCGTGATGCGGGCCAATGCGCCGTCGATCTCGAGGTGAACCGCGCTCATAACTGCAATCCCATCGGCGCATCGCGCAGGACACCAAGCGGCAGTATCTGCGCGTCCTCCGCCACCGCAACGCGACCATCTGATGCCGCCACGATGTCGCGCGCGGGATCGATCCCCGGCATGATCTCCACAGCGACAAGACCCTTGTCACCCAACCGCATCACGCAGCGCTCGGTGACATAGAGCACATCGGCCCCACGCGCCTTTGCCCTTCGGCCCGCGAAGGTCACGTGTTCGACCGCTTCCACCATCTTTGTGAATTTGCCCGGGGAGACCACGCGCAGGCCCTCGTCAGTGATCTCCAACTGCGCGCCCGCTTCGAAATAGCCGCTGAAGACGATCTTCTTCGCATTCGCCGTGATATCCACGAAGCCCCCGCAGCCTGCCGTCAGATACGGCTTCTTGCCCAGCTTCGAGACATTCACATTCCCGTCCACATCGACCTCCATGAAAGACAGGAACGACACATCGAAGCCGCCGCCCTGGAAATAGCTGAACTGCTGTGGCGACGGCACGAAGGCATCGGCGTTCGACGCGCAGCCAAAGGCGAAGCCGGTCAGGGGCATGCCGCCCACGGCACCCTGTTCGATGGCCCATGTCACCGCATCATGGGCACCTTCCTCCAGCAAGATGCGCGGCACCATGGCCGAGATGCCGAAGCCCAGATTGGCCGTCATCCCGCGCCGCAATTCCATCGCGGCGCGCCGGGCGATGATCTTTTCCACCCCGTGTTCCGCCAGCGAGAAGGACGACCATGGTCGCATCACCTCGCCCGAGATCGCAGGGTCGTAAGGCGTTTCGGTGGTCTGCTTCTGATCCGGGGCCACCACGATCAGGTCCACCAGATGTCCGGGCACATGCACATCATGGGGCCGAAGCGAGCCCCCTGCGGTCACCCGTTTGACCTGCGCGATCACCAGCCCGCCATGGTTGCGCGTGGCGATGGCCTGATCGAGACCGCCCAGATACGCGCCCTCGTGCTCATAGGTCAGGTTGCCGCGCTCATCCGCGGTGGTGGCGCGCAGAATGCAGACATCCGGCACGATATTGGGGAAGTGCAGCCAGGTGTCTCCGGCGAATTGCACGCGGGACACGATCGGCGCTTGCGCGGCCACCGCGTTCATCGCGCAGCCCTCGCGGACCGGGTCCACGAACGTCTCCAACCCCACCTGCGTCAGCACGCCGGGGCGGCGCGCGGCCACGTCGCGGTGCATGTCATACAGGATGCCGGAGGGCACGTTGTAGGCGGCCACGCGATCCTCCATGACCATGGCCCAGATCGCGGGCATCGGCAGGTTCGACGGGCCCGATGGATATGACCCACCGATGATCCGCGACAGCAATCCGTCCTTGGCGATATGATCCACGCCCTTCACGCCATACATGTCCCCCGCCGCGATGGGGTGGAGCGTGGTCAGGCCCCTCGGGTGGCCTTCGGCGTCGAACCGCTCTCCTAGGGCCTGCAACACCGCATCCGGACACCCAAGCGCTGACGAACTGGAAACGGTCACGACTGCACCGTCCCTGATGCGCGCAACGGCCTCGGCCCCGGTCACGATCTTCACCATCTCAGATCCCGCCATAATCGACGGCCACGCGACGGCCTGTTTCGGCTGCCGTCGCGACAGCCATGGCGACAGCGAGAGATTTGACACCATCGGCGCCATCGGCAGAGGGGCGCCCCTGCCCAGCGCAGGCCTTGGCGAACAGGTCCAAAGCGCGATCGTAGAGGCCGTGGAGGGCATAGGACAATGCCTCTTCCCCCGCCTCCGTCCGCAAGACGACCTCTCCCACGGGCTGCTGTGTCATTACACCCCGCGCAAAGATCGAACCCTTGGTTCCGTGACATTCGATCCCGGAACCGGCGAAAGGATGGGTGAAGCTCTCATGGCTTTGCACCATGGCACCAGAGGGCATGGACCATACGGACATGGCGCTGTCTTCCACTCCCCGCCCCAATCCGCTGGTGGTTTTAATGGCAACCACGTCGACAGGATCCTCGTCCAGATGGAAACGGACCGTATCCGCATCGTGGACAGTAATGTCGGGGATCACCCCGCCACCTGCTGCCGGGTTGTCGATGCGCCAGCCCTGCAGATGCGGCGGGAGGTGCACGGCGTGGAACACGCGGATCGAAAGCACGTCTCCGATGCGGCCTGCCCGGATCGCATCCCGGATCGCCAGATGTGAGCCCGCATTGCGCAGGTGGTGGTTCGTGGCGAAGGTCACGTCGGCCGCCTTTGCAGCGCGCACCATGGTGACGGCATCTGCGACGCCCATCGCAAGGGGCTTCTCGCACAGCACATGCTTTCCCGCAGCAATCGCGGCCATGGCTTGCGGGAAGTGCTTCTCGTTCGTGGTAGAGATGTAAACGGCGTCAACGCCGTCCATTGCGGCGTCCAGATCTGTCACGCCACGGCCGATTGCATGGGTCGCGGCGTAGCTGGCGGCCCGATCAGTACTGGAACTGAGGACTGTTTCGATCTGACCGCCCGATGCGCGGATGGCTCCGATCATATGCTCTGCCGCGATTGTGCTCGCGCCGATCAGTCCCCACCGCATGCGCGTTCGTCTCCCAATTTTGGAACGTTCCTATTCGCGAATGTCTTGGAAGTTTGCTGACTGAGAGTCAAGGGTCACCGTCTGGCGCAACTGAGGCCGGTCTTGTGGTCGAACACATGCGCCGCGCCAGCGTCGATCGCCACTTGCAGCGTCGTCTTCGCGCTGATCGCCACCTGACCCGGAAGCTGCATGGCGAAGTCGTCCGCCCCCGCGACGGCACCATAGACGAAGGTTTCCGTCCCCAACTGCTCAACCGCGCGCACCTGAAGCGGCACGCCTGCACCATCGGCCGGTTTGGTATGGCCGGGGCGGATACCGAGTTCGACATCTTGTCCGGGATGGACGTTGAAACGGCCTGGGTCCATCGCCACCTCGGCCCCACCTTCGGACACGAACAGCCCCCCTTCCCCCATCACACCCCGGATGAAGTTCATCTTGGGCGAGCCGATGAAGCCCGCGACGAACCGGTTCGCGGGATGGTTGTAGAGCTGAAGCGGCGGACCGAATTGTTCCAGCCGCCCGGCCCGCAGCACGGCGATCTTGTCGGCCATGGTCATCGCTTCGACCTGATCGTGGGTGACGTAAACCATGGTATTGCCAAGGCGCTGGTGCAATTCGCTGATCTCGCCTCGCGTGGCCACCCGCAGCTCTGCATCGAGGTTCGACAACGGTTCGTCGAACAAGAAGACACGCGGCTCGCGCACGACGGCGCGGCCAATGGCGACGCGCTGGCGTTGGCCGCCCGAAAGCTGGCCGGGGCGACGGTCGAGGTATTCGTCGATCTGCAACATCCGCGCGGCCTCGGACACGCGGGTATCGATCTCGGCGCGGGGCATGCCGACATTCTCCAAGCCGAAGGACAGGTTGTTGCGCACGGACATATGGGGGTAGAGCGCATAGCTCTGGAACACCATCGCCAGCCCGCGCTTGGAGGCCGGCACATGGTTCAGCACCTCGTCGTCAATCGCGATCTGGCCACCGCTGATCTTTTCCAGCCCCGCGATCATCCGCAGCAATGTCGATTTTCCGCAACCCGACGGGCCGACGAACACGCAGAAGTCCCCCGACTTCACCGTGATGTCGATACCGTGGATCACCTCCACCTCTCCATAGGCCTTCTTCACGTCGCGGAGTTCTAGCAGGGCCATAAGCGTTTCCTTCTTTCCCTATCGCTTCGCTGCTCGAGGGAGGTCATTTCATGCCGGTATTGGCGATACCGGTGGTGATGTATTTTTGCAGGAAGACGAAGACCAGCGTGGTCGGGATCAGGCTCACGACCGTCATGGCCAGCCGGTAATGCTCCTGGCTGATATGCTCGCCCCGGAATTCCAGCAGGCATAACTGGATCGTGTAGGCCTCGGTGTTCGTTGCGATGGCGACCATCGGAATGATCAAGTCGTTCCAGCGCCAGATGATCGACAGGATGCCAAGCGCGGCAATGGCCGGAAGGGCCAGCGGCAGCACGATCCGCCAATACACCTTCCATTCCGACGCGCTGTCCATCCTTGCCGCTTCCAGCAATTCCTCGGGGATCGTCAGCATGTATTGCCGCAGCAGGAAGACGCCCGCCGGTGTCGCGGCGCCGGGTATGATGACGCCCCAGATGGAACCGGAAAGACCCGTCGCATGGATCGCCTTGAACACACCCACCAGCGTGATCGTGGCCGGCACCATCAGCGTCGCAAGGATCACCGCCAAGAACAGCGTCTGCCCCCGGAAGGTGTATTTCGAGAGAGCGAAGGCGGCCATGGAGTTGATCAGCAGTGTCATCAGCGTGGCGATCACCGTCACCAGAACCGAATTCGTGATGCAGGTGGCAAAATCCACGTTCACGCCATAGGCGGTGCCCGTCAGCGGCTCCAGATAATTGCGCCAGTCGGGCGCGATATTTCGGTTCGCGGTGACGGTATCGGCGGGAAGGCGCACGACGCCATCCACGCTGCCATTGACGGCGCGACCGGGATAGAACGCGGATGTGGCGCTGACATTGGGAACGGCCCATTGCATCACTTCGCCAGTGTCGGGATGGGGGGCGGTGACCAGCACTTGCGTGACGATGGCATTGGGCTGGTAGGGACCGACGCCCAGATACTCTCCGATCAGGCGTTGTTCGTCGACGTCCAGGCCATTCATCACGGCGTCCACGTCGAACGCCTCCCGCGCCTGCGGCGTCAGCGCGCCGTATCGATTGAGCCAGTCCGGCAGCCCTTCCTCGGCGACCAGCGCCCGCGCAGCATTGGAGACTTGCCCCAGATGGGAGCGGAGAGCGTAGAGCGTGTTGCCCTCCAGACCGGCGAGGAAGCCCTCCACATCCTGATCCGCCCGTTCGTCGAGCGTCAGATCGGTCCAGTTCAGAACCCAATCCGGGATATCCGCGACGACGAAAATCTCGCGGCCGTCAGGACCATTCACAGTGGCGCGAGCGACGCGATCATAGTCGCCCGGCAGCAGGGACAGGTCCTGGCTTTCGATCTGGAACTGTGTCTTGACCGAATTCAACCCCAGCCACAGGACCGGGACAAGGATCACGAGGAAGCCGAACACAAGGTAGGCATAGGACAGCCAATCCACGAAGGTCAGCTTGTCTCGCCCCTGACGGCGGCTGAGGAAGTCCCATACCGCGCTCATCTCGCGCTCCGTCCGGACAGGAAGATCTGGATCACCGACAAGACAGCCAAAGCTCCCGCGATAAGAAGCGAAGCCGTGGCCGCAACGCCAAGCCCGTGGGTCGTGGTCTGGCCACGCAGGCCCGCCGTCTCGAAGATATAGGCCACGATGGAGATCCAGCCGACCTGCATCGCGTAAAGCTCCTCGAACGCCTGGAATGCCTTGATGAGAGACAGCACCGTGACGACCAGCAGCGTCGGCATCAGCAACGGCAGGGTGATCTTGCGCAGCACGCGCCAGGGCGAGGCGCCGTCCATCTCGGCGGCTTCATAAAGATCGCCGGGGATCGCCTGAAGACCCGCCAGAAGGATCAGCATGTAGAAGCCGAGATGCGCCCAAGTATAGACGAAAACGGACCAGAACATCGTCCAGGCCGGGTCCACAAGCCATTGAATCGGCGCGTCGATCCAACCCCATTCCATCAGGGTAACCGTCATGAGCCCCTGACGTTTCAGGATCAACGTCCAGAGGAAGCCGACAACGACGGGCGACAGCATGACAGGGTAGAAGAAGATCGACCGCCAGAACCCGCGTGCGACGATGTCGCGGTTCAGAACCAGCGCCGTGATCAACGAGAACAGCACCATGATCGGCACCTGAAAGATCACGAAAACCGATGTATCCATGACCGCGCGGTAGAACTTGTCGTCCTCGAGATTGGCGGCGCCGGTGTCGATCTGCGTTTCCGCCAGCAGGCGTTGCCAGTTGTCGGTGCCCGCGAAGGGGCGGTCGGCGAAGTTGATCGACTGGCCTTCGGTGAAGCTGAAACCTACGTTGATGAACAGCGGCGCGAAGGTGAAGATGCCGAACACCAGCAGGTTCGGCAGCAGGAACAGGTAGGGCAGCGGTCCGTGGCCGCGCAGCTTCTGCGCCAGTTCGATCGGCCAACCCAGAATGGCCATTGCGCGAGCACCCAGGGTGCCTCGGGGGCGGGCAATGACCGCCCCCACGACCAGATAGACGAGAAAGCCAAGGGGCCACGCCGAGCCTGCGAAAGCATTGTGAATGGCGTTCCACATCGGCCCGGCCCGCTCTTGCCTTTACTCCGCGATCTGCGCCGCGACGTCCGCATCGATTGCCGCCAGCGCGTCGTCGAGGGACATTGCGCCGGTGATCGCCTGCGTGATGTAGTCGGGCACGATGCCATAGATCACGAAGTTCTTGGTATAGCCCTGGAACGTGAAGGCCTGGGGCGTGGTCTCGGCCGCGCGGGCGATCGAGGTTGCGAAGGTCGACAAGGCTGCGGCGACCGCCGGGTCCGTGTCGCCATAGTCGACACCCGCTGCCTGCAAGCCGGAATGCGCCGTGATGGACCGTGTCTCGGCGGCGTAGCGCGCGGCGTTGTCCTCGGCCGCCAGGAAGGCGATGAAGGCTGCTGCCGCCTCCGGCACATCGGTGGACGAGAAGGCCACGATTCCGGCTCCGCCCGGCATCGCGCCGCAGCCGCCCGGGCCACAGGGTGCGGGCACCGCGCGCCATTCGAAATCGGTGATGTTCTCCGCGTAGTTGGAGATCATCCACGAGCCCGACATGTGCATCGCGACCGATCCCGACAGGAACAGCGGCGCCGCGTTCTGGTAGGCGGTGCCGGTGCCCGCGGGCCAGCCATCGGCGGGCATCAGGCCCGAGCTGTGCCAGCCGACAAAGGTTTCCGCAAAGCTGCGGAAGCCGTCGTCCACCAGGATCGGAACGCCGGAATCGTCAAAGAAAGCAGCACCATAGGAGAAGGCGGGGCCTGCCCAGCGGTGCGCGGTGCGGTCCATCGCCAAGGCGGCATCCATCCCCAGCGTTTCCTGCACTTCGGCTAGTGCCGCGGCCCAATCGTCCCAGGTGGCTCCCTCGCCCGGCATCTCGACACCGGCATCGTCGAACATCGTGACGTTGACATAGGGGCCGGTCACCGTCAGCTCCATCGGCCAGCCATAGATGCCCTGATCCTCGCCGCCGGGCGCGCGATACCAAGGCAGGACCGCGCCATATGCGCTTTCCATGTAATCGACATCCACATAGGGCGTCAGGTCGAGGTAATACTGGTTCAACCCGCCAAGGTTGTTGACCCGCGCGACATCGGGTGCTGCGTTGGTCTGAAGCTGGTTTTCCAGTTGATCGCGGACAATCTCGTAGCCCACGACTTCCATGGCAACGGTATGGCCGGTTTCAGCCTCGAAATCCGTGATCAGGCCCGCCAGAACGTCGCATTCGACGCCGTTCTGGAAGCACAGAAAGCTGATTTCGTCCGCCGAGGCGGCGCTGGCCGCCATCAACGCAGTCGCGGCACAAGTCAGCCGCAAGGATTGCAGTTTGGTCATTTGTCGTCCTCCCATTTGTCTTATTTTGCATCACGATAAAAACAACCCGCGGTGCCGTCCACAGGTTATCGCGCGGGCCCGATGATGCTGCAAAGCAGCGAACCGCGCCGGATAGAACAATCCCCGTCGCAGGCACGGGAGGCAAGCCGCCGCCGACCGTCCTTGCCGGTCCGAAGGTATATCAATGCTATATCAATTTCATGCGCCGCGGATCCCGAGGACACGATCAAACGGAGCACACAGGCCCCGTATCACGGTTGCGGAGGCGACAGGGCGCCCGCGACGGGGCCAGTCGAGCGCCCGAATCAAGCACCGCCTAGAACGGCCGATCCGGCGCATCCGGCAGGTGCGACAACTTCAAGAGTCCGCGTCGAAGGACGCGCAATTCCTCGGGCGTCAGGCCATCGACCAACCGGGTCTCGAACCGGGCGGCGGCACCGCTGAGATCCTCGAACACGACGCGGCCGACGGGCGTGAGGGACAAGTCCTCCACCCGCCGGTCGTCGGCCATCTGGCTGCGCGCGAGGTAGCGCTTGGCCTCCAGCGCGGCGACGGCGCGGCTGACCTTGGTCTTGTGGATCGAGGCCATCTCGCAGATCCGCCTGGCGGAGAGCGGGCCGTAGCATCCGAGGTGGAACAGCACCCGCCATTCCGTCCGCAACATGCCATAGCGGCCCCGGTAATAGGCCTGGAATTCCTGACCAGCGGCCTCGGCGGCCTGATTCAGCAGGTAGGGCAGGAAATGCGGCAGATGGAAGGGCGCATCGGACATGACGCTCCGCTAGCAGCGAATGGTTACAAAAGCCACTGTCTGCGTCATCGAGGGGGCCAGCTTTTGCCCCTCCAGGGCACGGGGTCAGCTTTTGCCCCCCCAGGGCACGGGGTCAGCTTTTGCCCTTCCAGGGCACGGGGTCAGCTTTTGCCCTTCCAGGGCACGAGGGCCTTCTCGGCCAGCCGCATGAGAATATCGATGCCGAAGCCGATGATGCCGATCAGGATGATGCCGAGGATCACGATATCGGTGTTCTGGAAACGCGAGGCGACCATGATCATCATGCCCGCGCCCTGTTCGGCCGCCACCAGCTCCGCCGCGACTACGGTGCCCCAGCACACGCCCATCGCCACCCGCGCGCCGGTGAAGATCTCGGGCAGGGAATTCGGGACGATGACATGGCGCATGATCTGCGCCTTGCTGGCGCCCAGCGAATAGGCCGCGTGAACCTTGGAGATGCTGACGCCGGACACGCCCGAGCGCGCCGATATCGCCATGATCCAGAGCGCGGCCAGGAACAGGAGGACGATCTTTCCCGGCTCTCCGATGCCGGCCCAGATGATGACCAGCGGGATCAGTGCCAGCGGCGGAACGGGGCGCATGAATTCGACAATGGGATCGAACCAGCCGCGCGCCCAGTTCGACAGGCCCATGGCATAGCCAAGCGGGATGCCGACCAGCGCGCCCAGCGCGAAGCCTGCAAGGACGCGAAACAGCGAATAGCCCAGATGCTGCCCCAGAGAATAGTTGCGGAAGCCGTTCCACAGGATGTCCCAGAACCGCACCGCGACGGCTTCGGGCGCGGGCAGCCAGATCGGTTCCATCTGCCAGCCCTTGTCGGGCAGGATGTTGAGCGACCCGCGCGTGGACATGGAAACCGTGCCGAAACCGAACCGCAGCCGATCGCCCGGCGCTATCGGCTGGCCGTTAACGGCGATGATCGTGGTGCCGTCATCGCGGGTCAGCAGGTCGTTGTCCTGCAACCGCGCCAGTTCCGAGCCATAGGCTTCGATCACGAGGCTGTCGTTGCGCGCGAAGCCATCGCCCGGTTCCACCACGGGCGGTTCGGGATCGGGAAGTTCGTTGCCGTCTTCGTCGCGGCCGGTCTCGAACAGCAGGAATGTCACGGTGGCGGTGTCGGTTTCGCCCTCGGCGTTCCGGACCGTATGTTCGAACGTATGCAGGCCCAGCGGCGGGCCGGGCATGTGCAGGAACGACGGGATCAGGGCCGAGCCGGTAAAGGTCGCCCAGAGGAAGAACAAGGTCAGGATGGAGATGACCGAGGCGCGCCGGTCGGGCAGCACGGCGCTTTCATCGCCGAAGGTCACCGTCTTGAGCGACGAGAACCCGGTGCGCGCGATGCCGCCCGCAACGACGCGGACGATGACGAAGGCCCCGACGAAGATGCCGAGATAGATCAGGAACGGGATCATTGCGCGGTCTCCGTCCGGCCCATGATCTCTTCCTCCATGTCCCAGATCATGCCGAGGATTTCCTCGCGCACCTCGGCGAAGCGGGGGTGTTTCTTGACCTCGCGCAGGTCGGCGCCGACGCCCATATCGGCGAAAGGCAGGTTGTATTCGCGGTGGATGCGCCCCGGACGGGGGGCCATGACGATAAGCCGTTCGCCCAGCAAAAGCGCTTCTTCTACCGAATGGGTGATGAGAATGATGGTCTTGCCGGTTTCCTTCCACAGCTTCAGCACGAGGCTTTGCATCTTCTCGCGCGTCAGCGCATCCAGCGCGCCGAGCGGTTCGTCCATCAAGATCACGTCGGGGTCATTGGCGAGACAGCGGGCAAGGGCAACGCGCTGCTGCATGCCGCCGGACAATTCGTAGATCGCCTTTTCCTTGAAGTCCCGCAAGCCGACCACATCGAGAAGGTGATCGACCGTCGCGCCGTATTGCGCGCGGCCCTGCCCCTTCATGCGCGGCCCGAAGCTGACGTTTTCGCGCACGTTCATCCATTCGAACAGCGCGCCCTTCTGGAACACCATGCCGCGTTCGGCATCGGGACCATGGACGCGGTGACCGTTCAACTCGATCATGCCGGATGTCGGCGCAAGAAAGCCCGCGACAATGTTGAGAAGGGTGGTCTTGCCGCAACCCGAGGGACCAAGGACGCTGACGATCTCGCTCTCCTTGATGTCGAGAGAGACATCCTGCAACGCCTGCACCGACCCGCCATTGGGCAGATCGAAGCGCATGGAGACGTTTCGAATGGCCAGTCCTGTCATGGGCGGGCTCCGATTTGAGACTGCGGCGGGGACAGACTGCGGCGGGGACAAACGGGCCCGGAACCGCCGGGCCCGCCCCTTGCCGATCAGTTGCCGGCGGCGGTGGTCAGCGGGCCGGGATTCACGCGATCGGTGTAGTCGGCCAGCGCGGAGTCGATGGACCCGGCCTCCACGAAGACATTCGCCACGCCCCCCATGAAGGTGGCCATGCCGCCATCCATCCAGATCGGGCCAAGCACCGCGTCGGCGCTGGGAAAGCCCATGGTCGCGATGGAGGCGCGGGCGGCGTCCAGATCCATGCCCGCACGTTCGGCGATATTGGGCAACATCGCCTCGGTCTCTCCGGCGTTCCAGCGATCGTTGGCGGCCTGTGTCACGGCCAGGAACGAGGCCACGAGGTCGGGATTCTCCGCCACGAATTCGGCAGGGGCCGAGATCACGTCGAACACGAGGATGCCCAGTTCGGTCTTCTCGTCGCCGGTCAGCAGGACATTGCCGTATTCCAGCATGCGGGTCAGGCCACCGCCATAGCCGCAGGCGAAATCCACGGAACCCTGCGACAGGGCGGCGGCGCCTTCGGGCGGCGCCATGTCGACGATGACGAGGCTGGCGAGATCGATGCCGAAATGCTCCATCTGGCGCAGGAAGCCGTAATGGGCGGCGGTGCCCAGCGGCACGGCGACGCGGCGCCCGGCCAGTTCGGAGGCATTGTCGGCGTCGATTTCCAGATCCGAGCGCACGACGCAGTTGTCGTTGTCGGCATAGGTCACGGCGACGTCCACGACCTCGATATCCTGACCGGCGGAAGCGGCCACGACAAAGGGCGGCAAACCTTGGGAGACGGCGATCTGCACGTCGCCCGATGCCATGGCGGCGGACATGGCGGTGCCGGTCTCGAACGAGACCCAGTTGAGGGTGATGCCCATGGCCTCCTCGAATTCGCCATTGGCCCATGCGTCATACATCGGCAGGGGCCATTCGAGGAAATAGGCGACGGTGATTTCGCTGATGTGACCATCGGCAAGGGCGGACTGCCCGCTGGCCAGGATCGCGGTTCCAGCCAGGGCTGCGGCGATTGTCTGTTTCATTGGTCTCTCCTGTCGGGATCGTCTTGTTTCCTGCGGGTCGCTTCAGGGCGGTTCGGGCGGTGCCTTGTCCTGCGCCATCGCCGCCTCGGGCGGTCCGTCATTATGCGACCGATGGGGCCACGCAAAACGCTAGGCAGCGCGCTTTCTTTGCGTCAAGCAATTTCCATAAGGCCAGATTTGGCCCGCGAATGGGCCAGAAGGGCCTGACCCTGCCCGCGTCGTCGCCAGAAGGTGCAAGCGCTTGCACGCGGAAGGTTAGGGCCAAACGCGCCAAGGACCTGATCCACTTGCCCGCCGGGCCCCCAGACGGACCCGCCCCATGACGCGCACTGCGCGGGTTCGTGTCCGGCGCGAACCTTGCAGGCCCTCTTCACACCCCTGTCGCAGGCGGCTTCCCTTTGGGCCAAGACTGCCCCGATCGAGGCGGAAGATCCGCCTCTTGCCCAAGCGTTGGGCATGGATGTGACGGGGGTGGGTAACATGCCGGCTTGCGCTGCGCGCTGGCATTGGCCAAGGACGCCCCCGCCGCGCGGGCTGTTGCCTTGCCGGTCTTGCGGGCCATGAGGCCCGTTCCGGGCGCCATTCATGGGCCACGCCCGGGCGCGTTCTGTCCGATCTGATGTTTCAGTTGACAACATTCTGACGCGAAACGCATATCCTCGACGACGGGGCAGCCGCCCGCACGACGCGCCAGATCCGCGCGCGGCAACGGCCAGGCAGGATACCGAAAGGAACACCGGACAGATGGCTGCGACACTCTTCAGCGGGCTGCTTGTGCCCGCGATCACGCCGTTCAAGGCAGACCTCTCCGTCGATGCGGCGGCGTTCGTGGATACTTGCAAATGGCTGCTGGCCAATGGCGCCAACGGGCTGGCCGTGTTCGGCACCACCTCGGAGGCCAATTCGCTGAGCATGGCCGAGCGGATGGCGCTTCTGGAGGCGCTGATCGCCGCGGACGTGCCCGCCGAAGCGCTGATGCCCGGCGTCGGCCTGCCGTCGCTTGTCGATACGACCACCCTGGCCAAACATGCCGTGGCGCTGGGCTGCGGCGGGGTGCTGGCGCTGCCGCCGTTCTATTACAAGCCGGTATCGGTGGACGGTCTCTACGACTGGTATGCGGCGGTGATTCGTGGCGTCGGGTCCGACGATCTTGGCCTGTGGCTCTACCACATCCCGCAGATGACCGGCGTGGGCATTCCCCATGACCTGATCGAACGCCTGATCCGCGACTTCCCCGACACCGTTTTGGGCATAAAGGACAGTTCCGGCGACTGGGCGAATACCGAGGCGATGCTGCACCGCTTTCCCGGCTTTCGCATCTTCCCGTCTTCCGAGGGCGTGCTGGTGAAGTCCCATGCCTTGGGCGGTGTGGGCTGCATCACTGCATCGGGCAATATCAACCCCGCCGCGATCCGCGCTGTCATCGACGCCCTGGGCACGCCCGAAGCCGAGGCTTTGCAGGCGCCGGTGGCCGAGGTGCGCAAGATCTTTTCGTCCTGTCCGCTGATCCCCGCCGCCAAGGCGCTGTTGAGCGCCGAGATGGACGATCCCCGGCTTGCCACCCTGCGCCCGCCGCTGGATGCACTGCCCGCCGCCGATCTGGAGGCGCTGCGCGCGCGGCTTGCCGATGCGGGCTGGAGCTTGCCGCGAGCCTGACCGGGGGGCCGCAAGGTCGGCCGCGTTTACGGCACTTGGGCGGGCGATGTTCGTTCCGGGCGGTGGATTTCGAGCCGTCTAGTTGCAGTTTGAATTGTCCAGGGTCTCGTCCGGCATCCGCGTGTTGCAGAGGTGACCTGCCTGCAACTCGGTCTCTTCCAGCGCTGCATCTTCAAAGACAGCGCCACGCAGGTCGGTATCTTCGAACGAGACATTGATCAGGTGTGCGCCTCTGAAACTGGCTCCGCTCAGATCGGCCGCCGCAAAGCTCACGTTCTCCAGAACGGCGAAATCGAATATCGCAATGGTCAACGCAGTGTGAGAAAAATTCATATTCCGGATCGTCGCCTCGGTCAGATCGAGGCCTGCCATTCTCTCGCCAGTGACGTCCAGATTCTCGAAACGGCAGCCGTGGCACTGCCCCACCATCCGCAGTTGGTCCTCGTCGCCGGCCGATTGCGCGGATGCGAGACCGGCGGACACGGCAGCGGAGCCGAACACCGCCACTGCGAACACTGCGCCGCGAACGACGCCCGGCCTGAACCGCATGTTCCAGAATCGAAGAAATCGCCAAGGGTCGGCCGCCGCGCCATTCTGTGACGACGTGATCCTTTTTCGTCTGGCGGCCAGGTGCGGTGCGGTGCCGACGGCGCCGTTTTTGCGATGGTCTGGTCGCGTTCGCCCCCGGTCCAGCCAGCCCCCGCAGCACATCCGACGACAATCGATCTCGGCGCCTCCGCGCTCGGAGAGAACGGCCATTTCTCCATCCAAAGGACTTTGCATGCGATTCGTTCCCTTCTCGATTGTGACAACGTTATCGGCGCTCAAGGTAGGCCTTCCAAGGTCAATTCCAACCCGAAACGGCCTAAATTCGCGGCCTCCGCGCGTCTGTCATTCTCGACTGCGGACCTGCGGCCAAACTGGGCACGCGAGGCTCGATGCCGACATGAACGCCCCAATCCGGCCCACAGGCCGTGTCTGAATGTTGCCATTTCACGTCGCAAGCCTTATTCGGCAATGCAGCGAACATGGACCCGGAAGCGATTCCGGGTGGCTCTTCCGGCCGCCGATCCGCCGGACAAACTGGAAAACGGTGCAGGTGCACACCGATCCGGCGCAAGGTGCGCAGGTTCGGTATCGGATAACATTTTGATGATTTCTCTCGACGCTTATCGCAGCCAGTGGCTTGGCAACATCCGCGGCGACCTGCTTGCAGGCCTTGTCGTTGCGCTGGCCCTCATTCCCGAGGCCATCGCCTTTTCCATCATCGCGGGCGTGGACCCCAAGGTGGGTCTTTACGCGAGCTTCTCCATAGCCGTCATCACCGCCATCACGGGCGGGCGACCCGGCATGATCTCGGCCGCGACGGCCGCGACAGCCGTCCTGATGGTCACGCTGGTGCGCGATCACGGGCTTGAATACCTGCTGGCGGCCACTGTGCTGGCGGGGCTGTTGCAGATCGCCATGGGCGTGCTGAGGCTTGGCTTCGTCATGCGTTACGTGTCGAAATCGGTGATGATCGGCTTCGTCAACGCGCTGGCGATCCTGATCTTCATGGCGCAATTCCCCGAGCTTGACCCACGCGATGTCACGTGGTTGACCTATGCGCTGGTCGCAATGGGACTGGCGATCATCTATCTCTTGCCGCTTCTGACGACGGCCATTCCCTCGCCGCTCGTGACCATCGTGGTCCTGACGGCGCTGACCTTCGCGCTGGGGCTGGACGTGCGCACGGTGGGCGACATGGGCGCGCTTCCGGACACGCTGCCGGTCTTCCTGATCCCCGACATCGCGCCGACCTTCGAGACACTGATGATCATCCTGCCCTATTCGGTCGCCGTCGCCGTCGTGGGCCTGCTTGAAAGCCTGATGACGCAGAACATCGTGGACGACCTGACCGACACGAAATCGAACCGGAACCAGGAATGTGTGGGCCAGGGGCTGGCCAATACCGCCACGGGCTTCATCGGCGGCATGGCGGGCTGCGCCATGATCGGCCAATCCATCATCAACGTGAAGTCGGGCGGGCGCGGGCGGCTGTCGTGCTTCGTGGCGGGTGTCTTCCTGCTGGTCCTGGTCGTCGGCCTTGGCGATCTGGTCAGCATCATTCCCATGCCCGCGCTGGTCGCGATCATGATCATGGTCTCGGTCGGCACCTTTTCGTGGTCGTCGATCAAGAACCTTGCGGTGCATCCGCGGTCGTCCTCCATCGTGATGATCGCCACCGTCGCGACCGTGGTCTACACCCACAACCTTGCCATCGGTGTGCTGGTGGGCGTGCTGCTGTCGGGAATCTTCTTTGCCGGCAAGATCGCGCAGCTGTTCCGCGTCACCTCGGATATCAGCGATGATGGCCGCGTGCGGACCTATCGCGTCGAGGGTCAGCTTTTCTACGGCTCGGTGGAGGATTTCATGGACGCGTTCGATTTCAAGGAAGCGCCCGAGCGGGTCGTGATCGACGTGAGTGCGGCGCATATCTGGGATATCAGTTCGGTGCAGGCGCTGGACATGGCGATCCTCAAGTTCCGGCGCGACGGGGCCGAGGTCGAGGTGGTGGGCATGAATGACGCAACCGAGACGCTGGTGGACCGGTTGGCCATCCATGACAAGCCCGGCGCCATGGACACGTTGATGGACCATTGAGGGAGACCAAGACCATGACAGACAAGATCATCGCCCTTGTGGACGGGTCCGTCTATTCCGAAAGCGTCTGCCGCCATGCCGCCTGGATTTCGCAGCGCACGCAATCGCCGGTGGAGTTGATCCATGTGCTGGGGCGCCGCGACGGCACGGGCAATCGGGACCTTTCCGGCGCGATTCGCCTTGGCGCCCGCACGAGATTGATGGAGGAACTGGCCGAATTGGACGCGCAGCGCGCGAAGCTGGTGAGCCACCGGGGCCGCGCCATCCTTGAGGATGCGCGCGCCATCGTGGATCAGGACGGGGTGACCGAAATCACCACCCGCCTGCGCCATGGCGACATCGTCGAGGCCATCGGCGAGATCGAAGGCGATGCCCGCGTCATCGTCATCGGCAAGCGCGGCGAAGCGGCGGATTTCGCAAAGGGCCATCTGGGATCGAACCTGGAGCGGATCGTGCGGGCGGCACACCGTCCCGTCTTCGTGGCCGCCCGCGCCTTCAAGCCGATCGAAAGCGTTCTGGTGGCCTATGACGGCGGCGTGTCCGCGATGAAGGCGGTGGATCACATTTCGCGCAGCGCGCTGTTTGCACAACTGGCCATCACCATCGTGACCGTCGGGAACGAGACGTCCGAGGCGCAGAAGGGCCTTGCCGATGCGAAGGCGCTTCTGAAGGCTGCGGGCATCGACGCCGAGACGCGGATCGTTTCCGGCCAACCGGAAGCCGGGCTGGGCAAGATGGTCGAGGAGGAAGGTTTCGGCATGGTCGTCATGGGTGCCTATGGGCACAGCCGCATTCGCAGTCTCGTGATCGGATCGACCACGACCGAAATGGTCCGTACCTGCAAGGTGCCCGTGGTGCTGATGAGGTAGGGCATGACGGACCGCGGCCCCGCGCACTTGAAGACCACGTTCCTGCCGCGGCTTCGCGACGAGTTGCAGAGCCTGCGCACGGCCTCCGTGCAGACATCGGCAGACCGTCGGCCCGTGGAGCTTGACCAGCAGAGCGTCGGCCGGCTCAGCCGAATGGATGCGATGCAACAACAGGCCATGGCCGCCGCCCAGCAAACGCGGCGGCTTGGACGGATCAGGGCGCTTGAGGCCGCCGTCCGGCGGATGGACTCGGGTGAATTCGGCTGGTGCGAGGAGTGCGGCGAATTTATCGGGCAGCAGCGGCTTGAGCTCGATCCCACGTTGATCCGGTGTCGGGACTGCGCAGGCTGAAGCGGACAGACCTTGCGGGCGGACGCGCGACCGGCGGGATGATCCCTCGATGAATGACGGGCGCCCTGTCGCCCGCAAGGCGGCGGACCATTTCAGTCCGGAAGGATCAGGGGCCGGTCGCTGCAGACCGGATCGAATTGCACCAGCCCCGCGCCATAGACATTGTCCGGGCCGGGATCCCCGATATCGCGGGCCAGCGCCTGCAAGGCCGCCGCGACTTCGGCGGCGCGCAGTTCCGGGCGGGTATCGCGCAAGATGGCCGCCGCCGCCGTCACGAAGGGCACCGCGTAGGACGTGCCGGTCTTCGGGCGGGCGCCGCTGATCGAGGCGGCGGTCCAGACATCGACCCCGGGCGCGGCAATATCCACATGCGAGCCGGTGATCGCGCGGCGGTAGACCACGCCGTCGCGGTCCACCGCCGTCACGGCGATAACGGACGCATAGGCCGCCGGATAGGCCGGATCGGCAGCGGGCCCGTCATTGCCCACGGCTGCGACAAGGACGATATCCTCGGCTTCCACCAGCTGCGTCACGGCGCGTTCCAGCACGGCATTGGGCGGTCCGGCGAGGCTCAGGTTGATGATCGACACCCTGGCCTCCGCCAGATGGTCGAGGCCCGACAGCAAGGTGAAGACATCGGTGCGTTCGTCACCGCCCGAACTGTGGAAGGCATCGACGGCGATCAGGCTGGCCCCGGGAACGAGGCCGGGCGAACGGGAGCCCGGGTCGCCCACCAGAAGAGCCGCGACGGCGGTTCCGTGCAAGGCACCGGATTCGGGCAAGGCTTCATCGCCCAGCCGCAGCACCTCCAGATCGGCACCCGTGAAGGTGGTGTGCGCGGCATTGATGCCGGTGTCGATCATCCCGATCCGGACGCCGTTGCCGCAGCCACCGTCGCGCGACAGGTCCAGTGGCCAGTCCACAAGGATGCGCGCCGGGCAGTCGACGCCTCGGCAACTCGACGAAAACGCCTGTTCGGAGCGATAATAGTGGTTGAAGTCGGCGTCCTGCCCGCTGGGAACACCGCGGGCGGCTTCGCGTGCCTCGTCCAGCGTCAGGTCGTTGGGGATGCGCAAACGGCGGGACGTGGTATCTAACGCTTCCAGCGCCTGTTCATCCAGCACGGTGAAGCCCTGCCCCACAAGCACGGCAAGATCCGCCTCGGTCAGCGCAAGGGTCACGATCTCGTCCGGGGCGAAATCGGGTGCCTGCGGGCCGGCTGGGCCAGCCTGCGGCGTGCGCGGACGGTTCCCGAACACGGGAAACCGCCCTTCATCGTCGTCGGTTGCCCCGGCCGCGCCACCACCGCCACCGCCGTCATCGTCGTCGTTGCCGCCGCCATCGTCGTCGTCGTCGGCAAACGCCATCGAGGCCATCCGACCGTCCGCAACGAAAGACGGAACCGCCGAAAGTCCGATCACGAACAGCGCGGCAAGGGGAACGATCAACAAGAGGCGGTGCATCATCGCGGTCATCTCTTCTGGTTTAACATGGTCAAAAGGATTACGTCTGCACCAAAGGTTTATTCCGCGCCCTGCGCGGCAAGGGTCGGCGCAGGAAATGAGGGATGCATTCGAACGGGATCTGGTGGCGGCGCTGCCGAAGCTTCGCCGTTTCGCATTGTCGCTGTGCCGTCGGGGCGACATCGCCGACGACCTGGTGCAGATCACCGTCGAGAAGGCGATCGTGGCGCGTGACCGCTTCGATCCCGAGACCCGGCTGGATCCCTGGCTGTTCCGCATCCTGCGCAATGCGTGGATCGACCAGACCCGCCGCTTCGCGACGCGCGGCACGGAGGTGGATATCTTCGATGTGCCCGAAGCAGCGATGGTCGATGGTCCGCGCGTGACCGAAAGCACCCTGATGCTGCAGAAGACCGAGGCCGCACTGGCCACGCTGGCCCCGGAACATCAAGAGATCATCGCCCTCGTCTGTTTCGAGGAGATGTCTTACGCCGAAACCGCCGAGATCCTCGGTATCCCGAAGGGCACCGTGATGAGCCGCCTCGCGCGCGGCCGTGTGGCGCTGGCGGAAAAACTGGGAATAACCTGATCCGTCATGCGTTAATCCGTGAGGGGCAAGGAGTGACACGCAATGAACCCGACCGATTTCGACGACGAAACACTGATGGCCTATGCCGACGGGGAGCTCGACCGCGCGGCGGCGCAGCGCGTGGCCGAAGCAGAGGCCGCCGATGACGCGTTGGCGGCGCGGATCGCCATGTTCCGGCAGACCGGCGACCTTTTGGGATCGCTTGGGGCTGCCCGTCCCGAGGCGCCTGTCCCGGGCGATCTTGCCGCGCGGGTCGAGGCGACATTGGCCGCCGCCCGTGGCGCGCCCGCCACCGCTGCGCCCGAAGCGGGCTCCGATCGGGTGGTGCCTTTTCCCGTGTCCGCGGCACCGCCCCGCCCACGCGTCACGCTGGCTCTTGCCGCCAGCGCCGCATTGCTGGTCGGCGCGGTCGGCGGGGTCATCGCGAGCCTTGCGATCCGGCCCGACACGGGGAACGGGCCTGGCCTTGCGCTGCTCGACTCGCCGGGGATCGAAGACGCCCTGGGCCGGTTGGCCGCAGGCGAGAGGGGGGCGGCAGGGCCTGGCGAGGTGGCGATCATTGCGTCGTTCCTGACCAGAGACGGCCTGTTCTGCCGCGAATTCGAATATGACGCACCTGACAGCGGCACCTCGGTATCGGTGGTGTGCCACGAGGCAGGGGGATGGCGCACCCGCTTTGCCCTGGTGTCGTCGGGTTTGGATGACACGGGCTATGCCCCGGCCTCTTCCCTTGAGACGCTGGATACCTACCTCGACGCCATTGGCGCCGGGCCCACCCTTTCGCCCGAGGAAGAAGCCGCGCGCCTGTCGGCTCTCGGCGGTTAGGGCGTGCCGCGTTCTTCCGCGGTCACGCGAGCCACGCCACCCTTTTGATCGCGCGCGTCCGAGATGCGCAAGACCGGCACCCACTTTCGCGCGACGTGCGCCAGGGTCCACGGCCCCGGTCCCCAGCCCCCAGCCCCAGTCACGTGCATCGGATGCTGGCAGGGTGCGTCCTGGGTCATGGGTGACGGCCAGCGAGCGACCGCAACCCTCTGCCCGGGGCTGGATCGTGTCGGTTGCGCCGGCACGCGAGCGCCCGGCTGGTTGAGCGATCAAGGCGGCCCCGGGGCTGCGCAAGCCCGATCCGGGAACGTGGAACCTGCCGTTATCCACTGTCAAAATGGGTCATTGATGCACCTGGGCCAGTCTGCCGATCCGGCCATGTCCCCAAGCCGGGAAGGCGGGATAGCGTGCGGCCATCGCCGGTTTGCGCCAGACCAGAACGAAAACCGCCCCGCACGGGGCGGTGCGGGGCGGGGGGATGGGACGTCCCGGTCGGGGTCATTCAGGAAAATGACGGTCTTTCGGCATCAATCATCGTCGTCGTTGCCGCCGTCATCGTCGTCGTCGTTGCCGCCGTCATCGTCGTCGTCATCGCGGCCGCCGTCATCGTCGTCGTCATCGCGGCCGCCGTCATCGTCGTCGTCATCGCGTCCGTCGTCATCGTCGTCATCGTCAAGACCACGTCCGTCGTCATCGTCGTCATCGGCTCCGTTGATGGCGCGAATGTCGTCGCGGCTGATCTCGGTGCCATTGTTGCGCGTCCAGATCCGATCGGCGGCGCTGGTTCCGAAGGCGGCTTGCAGCTCGGAATAGGACAGACGGCCATTGCCGTCGGTGTCCACGTCCGAGAACCGCACGGCTTGCGCGTGGATCGAGGTGGAGAGCAGCATCAGCGCCGTGACGCTGGCAGGAAGCAGAAGATAAATGGGTTTCATATTGGGAACCTGTCGCTGGTTGAAGTCTGGGAAGTCGGTGCCGACAGCTCAGTCGTCGTCATCATTGCCACGACCGTCATCGTCGTCGTCGTCGCGGCCACCGCGATCGTCGTCGTCGTCGTTCCAATTGCCGCGGCCATTGTCGTCATCGTCGTCCCAGCCGCCGCGCGACGGACGCATCTGCGCGTTCGGAAGCATCGAATTGAGCAACCGCAGGAACGGGTCACCGGATTGCGCTTGTGCAGGCTGGGGTGCCGACATCAGGGCCGTGACGGCCACAGTGGCCGCAAGCAGGGTTTTCATATGTGTCATGTGGTTTCCTTTCGCTCGGACCCGCCAGTCGGGCCTCGGACATAAAACGGGCGAGACCCGAGGCTATTCCCGTCCGGCAGAAGTTTCTTTTCGGTGCCCGGCAATCGGCCGCCGCCCGATCAGCCGCAGAAAGGCGCGGCGCCCCCACGCAAGAACGGGATAGATCCGGGCCGCGCGTCGAGGCGAGCGGAAGACCGCCCGTTGCAGGCGACTGCCGATCCCGCCATCCGCGGCGGTCAGCGTGGCCAGCAAGTGCACTGCCCGATCACCGAAGAATGTCTCGTCATGCCACAGCACCACCATGCCGCGGTCGAGGTCGTGGCCCGCCTCGACCGAAGCGGTCACGCGCGGATCGTCGCTTCTGGCATCGACCAGCACCACTTGCCCCACAGTCTTTTTCAATTGCACCATGGCGACATAGGAAGCGCAGAATGGGCATTGGCCATCGTAAATGATCGTCAGGGCCTGATCAGACATCAACGGACTCCAGATTTTCAACATGTCTGGGGGATTAACGCGCGACCTGGCGCGTAATTCCCCGTGAGATCCGAAAACGGGAGACATGCCATGACGACCTTCGCCGATCCCCGAACCGCCGACCGCATCACCGATGCGCCAGGCAAAGCCCAACGCCTGCGCGCCGTGCTGTCCCGACCGGTATCGCCGCTGTCGCTTGCGGTCTTCCGCATCGCTCTGGGCGCGCTTATGGTCGTGGATTGCTGGCGCTTCATCCGCCACGACCGTGTCTATCGCTACTGGGTCGAGCCGGAGTTCCACTTCACCTATGCCGGTTTCGGCTGGGTCACGCCCCTTCCCGAGCCATGGATCCATGTTGCCTGGCTGCTGGTCGGCCTTTCGGCGGCGCTGGTGATGCTGGGGCTGTTCTACCGCGTCTCGATCGTCGTGTTGACGGTGCTGTTCAGCTACTTCTTCCTGCTCGACAAGGCGGAATACCTCAACCACTTCTACCTCGTCATCCTGTTCCTGATCCTGATGTGCTTCCTGCCGGCGCACAGGGCCTTGTCACTGGATGCATGGCTGTTTTCCCGGGTGCGCGGCACATCGGTGCCTTATGCGTCGGTCGCGATCCTCAGGACGCAGATGGAGATCATGCTGATCTTCGCGGGCCTCGTGAAACTGACGCCCGACTGGCTGGCGGGCGAACCGCTTGGGCTCTGGCTTCGACCGCTGGCGGGGGATTTCCCCTTCGGAGTCCTGTTCCAGTTCGACTGGGTCATCATCGCGGGAGCGTGGGCCACCGTCGCCCTGCACGTCCTTGGCGCACCGCTTCTGCTCTGGCGGCGGACGCGGCTGGCAACCTTCCTTGTCTATTGCTGTTTCCACAGCGCCAACGCAGCCTTCTTCAACATCGGCATCTTTCCATGGCTGACCATCGCCGCGACGACGATCTTCTTTGCGCCCGACTGGCCGCGCGGGGTCGCGCGCTGGCTGCATGGCCGGGTGGAGGATCTCTCCGCGCTTCCCGCAACCACGGTGACGCAAGCGTCTTGCCCGGTCCGTCTGATCCCGATGGCGGCCCTTGTCGCCATGGTCGGCTGGGTCTGTGTGCAGGTGGCGCTGCCGCTGCGCGCCGCCGTCTTCCCGACCGAGGTTCGCTGGAGCGGCGACGGCCACCGGTTTTCGTGGCGGATGCGGATCTACGATCGCCGCGCCGAAGGTGTGTTCTACGTGGTTTCCGGCGATCAGGTCTGGGCGGTCGATCCGACCGAATACCTGTCCGCGCGGCAGGCCGGCAAGATGCTGGTCCGCTCGGACATGATCCACCAGTTCGCAGCCCATCTGGAGGAGGTCTGGCGCAATGCAGGCCATGGCGATGTGGAGGTTCGCGCCGAGATCTGGAAATCCCTGAACGGTCGCCCGGAACAGTTGTTTGTCGACCCGGAGGTCGACCTCACGGCCGTCGATCTGGCATATGCAAGGTCGGATGACTGGGTGTTGCCGCTGAACGTGGCGGTCTGGGGCGTGGCAACGGCAGAACCCGAAACGGATGATCGTGGATCCTTGCGCAATTGACACCGTCACGAATGTCGATCGCAGCATGGTCCGATGCTTGGCGGCGCCAGGCAGAGATCCGACATCGCCGAGAATCGCGATGCGCGAGACGCCGTGGTCTCGCGCGGCGGTGCCGGGGGGGGGGGCGGTGCGTGCGCGGGGCGCGGGTGCGGAACGCAAGAGGGCTCCGGTCGGGGGGGGGCTCACGCGAGAAGATCTCATTGATTGTTGGGTGCGGGAGGGCGCAGCGGGCGATCCCGGCGCGCGGGAGGCCCAAATGCAAGATCCTCCGCGGCGGGACCGGTGGAGGCAGCGCGTTCAAGACGGGCGGGCAAGGTGCCGAAGTTGACCGAATAGCGCCCCGGCATGCGACCCATGTCGTCCCGGTTGAGCGCGAAGGCCTCGACCCTGAGGCGCACCTCGCCGGGTCCGGCGTCTTGGGGGGCTGGATCCAGAAATTGCAGGCCGCCGATGCCGGTGTGCCGGGCGAAGACGCACTCGCGATCCGTCGTGGTGATCTGTCGTCCCTCTTCCCCCAACCTTGTTCCTGATGCGTGTTGATATCCCGATCAGCGGCGCGCACCCATTGCCGAGATCCCCACTGCAGCAAGAATGATCAGACCCATGGTCAGATCGCGGAAGAACGGATCGATGTTGAGAATGTTGAAGCCGTTGTTGACCAGCGCCAGCAGGAACACACCGGCAAGCGAGCGCCAGACCGCTCCCTGGCCGCCATAGATGCTGGTGCCGCCAAGGATGACGGCGGCGATGGCCTGAAGCTCCATCCCCTCGCCGGCGGTCGCCTGCCCCAATGCAACGCGCGAGGTGGTGATGATGGAGGCGAGCCCGGCGGCGAACCCTGCAATGGCGAAGGCCGCGATCTTGATGCGGTCGGTGCGGATTCCCGACAGGATCGCCGCCTGTTCGTTTCCGCCGACCGAAAAGACCCGCCGACCGAAGGTGGTCTGCGTCAACAGGAAGGTCAGGATCACCGCGAAACCGATCATGACCCAGATCGAGTTGAATACGCCGAGAAAGGTGCCGCGACCCAGCCAAATGAACGCGTCGATCCGCACCGAAATCAGCCGCCCGTCGGAGACAGCGATGGCGATACCCTTGAAGATGAGGGCCGTCGCGATGGTCGCGAGAAACGAATGCACCTTGAGCGCGGTGATGACGACGCCGTTGGCGATCCCGAACAGGAGGCCCACGCAGGGCCCCAGAAGCAACCCGAGATAGGGATCGACATTCACCGCAAGCCAGGCCGCCGTGACCGACCCCACGGCGAAGATCGCCCCGACCGACAGGTCGAAACCGCCGACGATGATCACCAGCGTCATCGCCGAAGCCATGATCGCGAGCGGTGCGTTCTGGTTGAGAATGTTGAGCAGGTTGCGCGTCGTCAGAAAGTTCTCAGACGACAGGCTGAGCACGACGATGAGCAGGCCGATCAGGATCAGAACCGCGTAGGTCTGCAGGAAATGAAGGATCTGTGCCCGGGTCATGCGGCGTCGTCTTCCCTGCCTTGATGCGTGAACAGTGCCGCCAGAACCTCGGCCTCGCCGACCGTGTCGGGATCGATTTCATCGACAAGGCGGCCCCGGTCGACCAGAAAGATGCGTGTCGCAAGGCCAAGAACCTCGTCGATCTCGCTGGAGATCACGAGGATCGCAACGCCCTCCCGCGCCAGGCGTCCGATCTCGCGGTGGATGGTCTCGCGCGCGCCAACATCGACGCCCCGTGACGGCTCATCGAGGATCAGCACCTTCGGGGCACCGGCCAGCCACTTGCCGATCAGCACCTTTTGCTGGTTGCCGCCGGAATAGTTCGACACGTCGCCGTCCACGATGGCCGGGCGCACGTCGAGCTGTTCGATCAGGCCTTTGGCAAGCGTCCGTTCCCGGATCTTGCGCATCACGCCGCGCGACGAAAGCCAACCCAGATGCGGCAAGGAGATATTGGCGCGAACCGGCAGGGTCATCACCAACCCCTGCCCGCGCCGGTCTTCGGGGACCATGGCAAGACCCGCCCGGGTGGCCTCGGTGATGGATCGGCGGGCCAATGGCTTGCCGTAGATCTCCACGACGCCCGCGGCGGGATCGGCGCCGATGATGGCGCGCGCAATCTCGGTCCGGCCGGCGCCGACCAGCCCGGCGAAGCCGACGATCTCTCCCGCCCGGATATCGAGCCTGTCGACACGGGCCCCATTCGGCGAGACAAGATCGCGCACGGACAGCGCGACCGGGCCGAAATCGTAAGTCTTCTCAGGATACAGCGTCTCGGTCTTCGACGTTCCCAACATCGCGGAAATGAGCGTTTCCTTGCTCTCGCCCGACGTGTCGCGCGTATGCACCTTGCGACCGTTGCGCAGCACGGTGACCCGGTCAGTGACGTCGAGAATGTCGTTCAGGAAATGCGTGACGTAGACGACCGACCGCCCCTCGTCGCGCAGCTTCCGCATGATCCGGTGCAATTGGTCGATCTCGGTTTTCGACAGCGACGCGGTCGGCTCGTCCATCACGATCAACCGTGCCCGCCGGGCAAGCGCGCGCAGGATCTCGATTTTCTGCTGCTCGGCGATCGTCAGGCTGGCGGCGCGCGCCTCGGGCGTCAGGAACAGGCCGCTTTGTTCCATCAGCGCCGCAAGACGCGTGGCTTCGGTCCCGCGCAGCACGCCGAGGCGGTTGTCCTCTAGCCCGAGGAAGACGTTTTGCGCGACCGTCAGCGCGGGCACCAGCTGCAATTCCTGGTGCATGATCGCGACACTGTTGGCCAGTGCCGTGGGCGTGTCCCAGCGATCCTGCCGCCGCCCCGCGACGGCGATCGTGCCATGGGTTGCGCGGTAAAAGCCGCCCAGAACCTTTCCCAACGTGGATTTCCCCGCGCCGTTCTCACCGATCAGCCCGTGGATCTCGCCGGGCCGGATGTCGATATCCACCCCGGACAGCACGTCGATATCGCCAAAGCGCACGCCGATATCCCGGGCCGAAAGCAGTGGCTCGGTCATCCGGCGCGCGTCGCTTCGCCATCGCTGGTGACGGTCACACCGTAATCCCGTGCGGCCGCCTCGCGGCTTACGAGACCCCGGGCCACGTCGCGCGCCACCGCCGCGACATCGCGCTCTAGCGGATCGCCATTGCCACCACCGCCGCCGGTCCTGGTTTCGACGATGGTTCCGGCCGGCAAGGCGCGCGCGCGCATCTTGAGCGGGTCTTCCACGACGCCGTCGGGAAAGCTGACCGTGACCTCCGGCCCCATGCCGTCGCCGCCGCCGTTCAGGCCCCAGGCGGGCGTCTTCGAGCGCTCGAACCAGATCGCGCCATGGCAATCCTCCAGCATCTTGTAACGCCGCACCACGCCGCAGCCGCCGCGATGCCTGCCCGGCCCGGCGCTGTCGGTACGGATCGCGAATTCCTCCAGCCGCACCGGAAACTTCGTCTCCATCACCTCGGCGGGGATGTTGCGGAAACCGCCGTTGACAAGGTTGATCAGCGCGCTTTCGCCATCGCTGTCGTGGCGCCCGCCCCAGCCTCCGGCGGTCGGCTCGATCGAGATCCACTGTCCGCGCCTGGGGTCGACGGAGAAGAAGCCCACGACCATGGAGTCGCCGTAATGCGCGGCGGTCGAGCGCTCTGGCATCGCTTCGCCGAGGCAGGAGATGAAAAGGTCGGCCAGAAGACCCAGCCCGGTGAAATACCATTCGCAGGCGGCAGGTTCACCGGCGTTGAACATGCAATCGTCTGGCAGCACGACCGTCATCGTCTCGAAGGAGCCGCCGGTGATCGCGCGTTCGGGCGAGATCATCGTCTTGTAGGCCAGTCGCAGCAGCGACTCCGTCTGGCTTGCGCCACAATTGACCGACCCTGCGACCGGCCCCGACGTGCCGGTCAGATCGACGATCAGGTCCTCGCCCCGGACCGTGAGCGTCAGCTTGACCTTGACCGGTTCGGTACCCACACCGTCATTGTCCAGATAACCCTCGCGGCTCCAGGTTCCGTCCTTGATCGCGGCGATGGCTTCGCGATCCATCCGGCGCGCCTGCGCGAATATGTTCTGGCAAGCGGCGCGGTAGGTCCTTGTTCCGATCTTCGACAGAAGCTGGCCAAGACGCCGCTCGCCGGTGCGGATGGCGGCGATCTGCGCGCCGAGATCGCCGATGGTGGCGCCCTCGAGCCGGGTGTTGAGCTTGAGGTGGTCGTACCACTCGCGCACCGGCTTGCCGCGCGACACGATCCGTGTCGGTCCAAGGCGCAAGCCCTCCTGATAGATGTTGGTGGACGACATGGTCGAACCGGGATCCATCGCGCCGATGTCGTTCCAATGCGCCCGCGCCGCGCCAAAACCGACCAGTTCGCCCTCGTGGAAAATGGGGCCGATGGCGGTGACATCATGCAGGTGCGTGCCCTGCATGTAGCTGTCGTTCATGATGAAGATGTCGCCTTCGTGGATATCATCGCCGTAATAGTCCTGCACATGGCGGACACAGACATCGATGGCGCCGATGAAGAGCGGCACGCCGGTGGATTGGCCCAGCATGTTGCCCCGTTCGTCCATCAAGGCAACGGCGCTGTCCTTGCCCTCGTAGATGATCGCCGAATGGGCCGAGCGCCAGAGCGAGGCGTTCATGTCTTCCGCGCAGGAAATGACGAAATTGCGGACGACTTCGGTGGTGATCGGATCTGCCTGGCTCATGCCGCATCCTCCCGGGTGAGTGTCATGTGGCCGCCCTCGATCAGCCGCGCAGTCCAGCCGGGCGGCAAGAGGGTGGTCGATGTGACTTCCTCGATGATGGCGGGGCCCGATACGCTGTCGCCTTCGCCGATGCCGTTGCGGTCAAGGATGGCGGCGGTCTGCGGCTTGCCCCCGAACCACACCTCGCGTTCGCGTCGAGGGCGCGAATTGACCCGCTCTGGCGGTGCGTTCTCGGGGCGCTCCAGCCGACCCAGCGCGGCAAGGCGGATATTGGCCATCTCGACGCGGTTCTCGGGACTGTTGTGGCCATATTGCCGCTGGTAGGCGGCGTCGAAATCGGCGCGCACCTTGTCCATGTCGATCGGCCCGTCATCAAGTGCGATTGTCAGCACGTATTCCTGCCCGTAATAGCGGAAGTCGATCGCACGCTCGAAGGCGATTTGGTCCATGGTGATGCCTTCCGCGCCAAGATGGGCACGGCCACGCTCGCGCAAGGCGTCGAAGGCGCTATCGATGGTTTCGGCCTCGATCATGTCCCAGAAGCTGTAAAGCGTTTCCTTGAAGTCATGGCGCATGTCGGTCTGCAACATCCCCCAGGCCGAGAATGCGCCGGGATGGACGGGAATGATGACTTCGGCGATCTCCAGTTCTTCGGCCAGTGCCGCCGCCTGCGACGGACCCGCCCCGCCGAAGGCCACCAGCGAGAATTCGCGCGGATCGATCCCGCGCTGAATTGTTATGGTGCGGATGGCATCGGCCATCTTCGCGTTGACGATATCGATCACGCCCTGCGCCATCTGCTCGGCATTCATGCCGAACGCGGCGCCCAGCCGCGCCAGCGCGTCCGCAGCCGCGTCCCGGTCAAGGGTCATTTCGCCGCCAGAGAAATTGGCGCCGTCCAGACGCCCCAGGACGAGGTTCGCATCGGACACGACCGGATCCGTTCCGCCGAGACCGTAGCAGACCGGGCCGGGGTTGGATCCGGCAGATTGCGGCCCGACACGCAAGGCGCCGGCTTCTTGCCAGGCGATGGATCCACCGCCCGCGCCGATCACGTGAATGTCCACAACCGACATTTGCAGGGGCAGGCCCTCCAGCTTGGCCTCGTTCGAGGTGGACGGCAGGCCATCGACCACCAGCGAGGCGTCAAAGGACGTGCCGCCCATATCAACGCAGATGAGGTTGCCGCGGCCCGTTGTGGCCGCAAGCGCCTTGCCGCCGATGGCACCGCCGACCGGACCCGAAAGCAGTGTTTGAAGCGGCGTCGCGGAGGCGGCTGCCGCCGTCATCACCCCGCCATTGGATTCCATGACGTGCAGCGCACCGCCTTCGGGCAGTCGGTCGCCCATCTCGTTTTGCAGCGTCGCGATGTAGCGCCGCACCACGGGCGCCAGATAGGCATCCGTGACCGCGGTCGATGTCCGCTCGAACTCGCGCCATTCCGGCGACACATGATGCGACAACACGATCTGCACATCGGGCAGCCGTTCGACGAGGTAATCGCGCACCGCCAGCTCATGCGCAGGGTTGTTGAAGGAGAAGAGCAGGGAAACTGCGATGGCCTCGTAGCGCTCTCGCAAGCAGGCATCCACCAGCACATCCAGATCCGACAGGCGCAGTGGCGCAAGCTCGCTGCCATCGGCCGCGATGCGACCGCCGACCGTATAGGTGTGCTCCAATGTGACAAGAGGCTCGGGCTTGTTCCAGCGGATGGAGAAGATCTCGCCGCGGTCGTTTCCCTGGATGGTGTAGACGTCGCGGAAATTCTCGTTCGTCACGAGGGCGACCTTCGAGCCGCGCCGCGTCAGAAGCGCGTTGAGCCCGACAGTCGTGCCATGCACGAAGAATGTCAGTTTGCCGTCATCCCCAAGCACCTGGTCGATCCCCTTCAGGACCGCGAGTGCCGGGTTGTCCGGCGTCGACAGGACCTTGGTTGCACCGCAGCGGCCGGTTGCAACATCCTGGTAGACGATGTCTGTAAATGTCCCGCCGATATCGGCCGACACGCGATAGCTGATAGTCACGATTTCTGATCCCTGTCCTGTGGCGGCGTGCACGATGCGCACGCCGCAGGTCTGGTGGTCGGGTTTACTGTTCCCACTCGCCAGTGAACTCGGGGTTGGCCGCAAGCACGTCGGCATCGATCATCGCCTCGATCGGTCCCGCCTCATCCATGTTGATGGCCTGGGTGACCGGCCTTCCCTCGATCGCGTTGGCGATCTGTTCCATCGCCAGCGCACCCATCGTCCTGGGGAAATAGGCCAGCGTCGAATCCCAGCGGCCTTCACGAATCGCCGAGATGGCGATGGCCGCCGCCCCGCCGCCCGACAGGTAAAGCCCTGCCGGGTCAATGCCTGCCCCTTCAAGCGCTATCTCGACGCCGACAAGATGCTGGTCGGCGTTGGACAGCACAACATCGACATCCGGGTGGGCCTGCAGGATGTCGCTCATCGCCTGCAGACTTGGATCAGGCGAGTAATACCCCTCGCCGACGGCCACGACCTCGATGTTGTCATGCGCGCCCAGGACGGCCTGGAAGGTTTCCAGGCGCAGGTTGTCGAACGGGAAGATTTGCGCCCCGATCATGATGACGACGCGGCACGGATCCCTGTCGGCGCAATACGCCACCACGGCCTCGGCCTGGCTGGTGGCGCCGGGCACCGGTGGCGAGGCGGCGGTGACGGTAATCCCCTCGACTTGCGGGTCGAGCGAGTTCAGGTCCGGGCCGATGGGGAACAAGACGGTTCCGATCGGGATGCCTTCGGCTATCACCTGCTCGAAGGCGCCGGCGATGCCCACCGAATCGTTCGGAGCCACGATCATGCCGACGTAGCGCCCCGAGGCCAGCGCATCCTCGATCTGGCTGTACTGCACGGCCGCATCGAACCGCCCATCAAGGATCTCGGTGTCGTAGCCGCGTGCAGCCGCGACCTCCTGCACACCTTCATAGGTGGCCTGGTTGAACCCGTTCTGCGACGTTGCCGCGAAATAGGCGATCGTGCCCTCGGCCGCGGCGGCGTCAGCCAAGCCGGTCACCGCTGTGCCGGCGAGCAATAGCATTCCGAACTTCCCCATCTTCGTCCTCCAGGAATTTTTTGATCCGTGATGGTTTCAGGTTGTCTATTATGCAAACTTTATGCAAGAATTTTTTCATGCAGACGCAAAATGACCCTACCGACGCCGCCAAGACCTCGCCCCCCCGCAAGAAGCGGGGCGCGCTGATGGTCCATGAAAAACTGCGCGAAGATATACAGTGGCTTCGGATCGCGCCGGGCACGGCGCTCGACGAAGTCGAACTGGCCAAGTCCTACGAGGTGTCGCGCACACCTGTCCGCGAAGCCCTTTTACTGCTTGCGAACGAAGGCTTCGTCCAGTTCCTCCAGAACAGGACGTCGATCGTCGCGCCCCTGTCCCTGCACAACCAATCAGCGTTTCTCGACACGTATCTGCTTCTGTCGCGGGGCCTGATCCGTGCCGCCGCACTGCAAGGCCAGACACGACGTGCCGATCTCGAAGCCTTCGTCGCGACCTATGAAACAGGCCTGCAGGCAGGCGACACCGAGTCGGCCTTCCGCGCGCAGCTTGGCCTTTTCCGGCACATCGCGAGCCTCGCGCGCAATCGCTTCTTGTCGAAGTATTTCCTCGAAGCACAGGACGCCTCGGTCCGCATGAAGCTTCTGTACTTCTTCCCGCACCTGACCAAGGCCGAATTCAACGAGGCGGTGGCGCGGTTGAGGGCTGTTGTCGACGCCATGGCGGCACACGACGCGGAGGCTGGCGATGTCGCGGTCAGCGCGGTCATTCTCTTTGAATCCCGCGTCATCCAGAACGGCCTGGGCCCGCGCTTCGGGCACAAGATGGCGATCGATCAGGTGCAGGAGCCATGAACGTTCTCGATGATCGGCGCGCACGCGCTGCAACTTTGTTGCGCGACGCCGGGCTTGGCTGCGTCGCGTTCGTGCCGGGGCCGAACCTGCGGTATCTCACCGACGTCTCGCTGCACTTGATGGAGCGGCCGACGCTTTACGTGTTGATGGCAGACGGTGACTCGCATGCGCTGATGCCGGCCCTCGAACGTCAAAAGTGGCAGGCTGCGATGCCTCGGTGCGAGACGACATACTGGGATGACGCGGAGGGGCCTGAAGCCGGCTTCGCCGCGCTTGCGGCACGCCTTTCCGCCAGATTGCCGCTCGGGATCGAGGGGATGCGGATGCGCGCCGCCGAATACAGGGCGCTGGCCCGGCATGTGGGCGTCGCAGCCTTGACCGACGCCGATGCCGCTCTGTCCGATCTACGATTGATCAAGGACGCGGAAGAACTGGACCAGCTGCGCCGGGCCATCTCGATCAGCGAGGCGGCGTTGGGCGAAACCCTTGAGGCAGGCATTTGCGGTTGCAGCGAGCGCCAGATAGCTGCCCGTCTGAAAGCGGCGATGCTTTCCCACGGCGCAACCGGCTTCGCCTTCGATCCGATCGTGCTTGGTGGTGGCGCAGCGGCGAACCCGCATGGCGACCCGTCCGACCGAAGGCTTTCGGCGGGCGACGTCTTGCTGATGGATTTCGGCGCAAGTTACGGCACCATGCATGCCGACATCACCCGAACCGTATTCTGCGAGCATGCCACCGACGCCCACGCGGAAATCTACGAAACAGTGCTGGGTGCAAATCTGGCCGGTCGCGCGGCCGTGTGCGCCGGCGCCCCCTTGCGCGCCGTGGACGATGCCGCGTCCGGCGTTCTCGAGGCATCGCGCTTCGCCGACATGATCTTGCACAAGACCGGCCATGGGCTTGGCCGGGAGGTGCACGAGGCGCCGCCAATCCTGCGATCCAACACGGCCCCGCAGCGCACCGGCATGGTCTTCACAATCGAACCCGGGCTGTACCGGGAGGCCGAGATCGGGGTCCGCATCGAGGATGATGTCGTGGTCGTCGAAAACGGCCACGTTTGCCTGACGCAGTTCGACACAAGGATGCAGGTCATTGGATAACGGGACTGCCCCACTTGCGCGCTTCGCCCGCACCGTCCGGAGCGATGGCTGGACCAACCTGTTCCCCGCTCTGGAGGAGCTTTGCCAGGCCTGTATCGGCCACAAGCTTTTCTCGGTGTCCGAGTTCCGACTGACCGGCCCGGAAAGCGGCGTCGCGGCGCGTATATACACGAGCGATTCAAGGAACTACCCGTTGTCGGGACTGAAGGAGATCGTTCCGAACCGCTGGACCGGGCGCGTGATCCGCGAGCGCGAGGTTTTTGTCGCGAACTCTGTCGAGGGATTTTCGGACGTCTTCCCCGACCACGAGATGATTGCCGCGCTCGGTCTTGGGTCCGTGATAAACCTGCCCGTGGTGCTGGGCGGAGAGTTCATCGGAACGGTCAACCTGCTTCACGCCCCGGGACATTACATCGACGACCGCCTCGCCAAGCTCGACCAACTGGCGCTGCCTGCCGTGTTGAGTTTCGCCATTGACAGAGACGCGAAACCTTAGGCGCCAATTCGACATGGTCCGCATCCTGCGCGTCCCGGGCATTCGTGCCGGGCGCAGCGAACGACCGTTCCCCGCCTTGGCCGTCATCCCGAAGCGGTCTGCCGGTGCCCGAGTCGTTATTCCCGGATTCACATGCGGGCACGCTACGCACCATGACTTTAGCGGTGCGATCCCGAGCAAACGGACGCAGCGCTAAGTCATTCATGGTATTTAGAAAATTGGTTGCGGGAGTAGGATTTGAACCTACGACCTTCAGGTTATGAGGGTTACTCCTTGCACTCAAAAAGTCTTGTTAACTCCAAGACTTATGCCAATGTTGGACACGAAACGTCGGCGTCGTGTCGCACGGAAGATCCGCAAACCCATGGGAACAAACAGTAATCCGATCAGGCGAGCGGCTTCGCCTCGATAATAGCCTTTTGGTGAAGCAACAATCTGAAGCATACAACCGCAGATGCCCGATTTGAGGGATTGTGGCCGCAGCCCTTCTCAACAGCCCCCGTATCGCTTACGGTTCTGCTGAAAACTCATCGAGACAAAGGGCGATCTGTGAAAATATTCTTGGGATATCCATCGGAACGTCTTGAGGCGGCTAAAGAGGTTTGTGGCTTTCTGAGAACCCTCAATGACAACGTCTGGTTCGACAAAGAATCTCTGACCGGTGGCGACGATTGGGACCGTGAAAGAGCCACCGCACAGCAAGATGCCGATTTCGTTGTCCACTTGATATCTACCGAGGTATTTTCGCGGCCGGGCGTCGTGAACCGTGAAATCAAGCAGACACTTAAACTCGTCGACGACCAACCGATTGGCGCGACATACGTCGTTTTTATTCGCCTTGACGACCTGCGGATGCCGGTTGAGCTGATCCGATTTCAATACATCGACCACTTCCAGGAGGCATGGCGCGACCAACTCGCGCATGCCGTCACGAAGCGTTTAAGACAACTTGGCGGCACCGTCCTTCGGATTGCTCCCGAAAGAACGACGACGGTGAAGGAAGACCCGCGTGACGCTAGTGGTGAGGCGCGGCCCTCGCATGTCGAATCGTCTGTATCAACGGAGCACTTTCTGGTCTCCGCTGATTACCTTCAGTACCCTGGTGGCAACGTCTACTGGGATTTTGTCAACGCACGTCTGACTACTGAAGCACTGGGCGGGTTTGTTGGTGCGGTTGCCGAATTCAAGCTAATGGACGAGCAAGAAAAAGAACGGGCCGTAGAATACAACGCACCACATGAGTGGGGTTTAAACATGCAGGAATTTTTTCGGCGTGGGGAGTTTCTGTCGGTTCGGTCTTCCGTATATTGGTACTCGGGCGGCGCGCACCCAAACCATGGGGTTACTACGCTTAACTTTCTCGGGCCCGACTATGGCCTTTGCTCAATCAATGATCTGCTAGGGCATGATGCAGACAATGCCTTTCGGCTACTTGAGTATTGCAAGAAAGTCCTTCTCGCGATGTTCGATGGCGAAGGTCTAGAGGACTTCATCACGCACTCATTTGAGGATCGGAAACACACTTGGGGCCTCGCCTCGCAATTCAGTTTCGACGACCGAGGCCTGACGATGAATTTCAGTCCCTATGGAGTTCTGCCCTACGCTTTTGGCTCGCACGAAGTCTTCGTCCCGTGGCGCTTCGTGGCTCCGCTATTGGACAAAAAATATGAAGGGCTCGAAGATGAGTTTTTTGAGCAACGTTTGAAATAGAACTGCCCGCATTTGGCTATTCGCGGCAACATTCGTTTTTGCCACGGTGAATGTCCGTGGCAAAGCGCAACATGACCCAAGCAAGGCGCATATGCTCACCATTGGGAATCCTGTATGAGGCGCAAATACTTGTTATCCCAGCAGCTTCGCCTCGACCATGGCCATGGCCTTCTGGTGGTCGGGCGAAGGGAACAGGTGGCCGTAGCGTTCCATGGTCATCTGGATCGAGGAGTGGCCAGCGAAGGTCATAATCTCCTTGATCGAGAAGCCCTGCTCGATCCAGAGCGACACACCCATGAGGATGCAGAAGTGATCGCTGCCACTGTCGCAGGCCTGCCCGATAGCCTTGGCGGCAAGCGCATGGCGATCCGTGTCGCCGAACTCGCGCGCGCTGGGCTGACGCCGGACTGGATGCCCGGTGCGGTGCCGCGCGTCGTCCCGGTTGACACCAGGCGCAACCAGCATGGCGAGCGCGCCGCCACCATCGTCGTGGGCACCGAGCGCGTGCTCTCACGCGGCAAGTGGCGCACGGTCGAGGTTCCGGCCTGTCCGGTGACCCTGCGACCCCATCCGCAGCAGATCGAGGCCGCCCATCGGGGTTATGACGACTGGTGGCAGGCGCTCGATTGGGTGCGCGACGGGTTGGTATCCGCTCGCATGTTGCGCGAGGTTGAGGTGACGGGGGTGATGCCGAGGGTGCGACCGTGGGGCGAAGCCGTGTGAAACCGATGCGATGGGCAGAAAGCCATCTGTGAGGTCCCGGCACTGCATCTGCAGCATACGCGTAAACAGCCCGTGGTAGATGGCTGCTGGGGTCCATCGCAAAACAGTCATTTGAAAGTTAAACGCAATTCTTCGCTACGCTGTAGGCGACAAGGCTCCTCTACGAAATCGACGAGGCTAACGAATAAAACTTTCCACAAACTCCGCTCCCAAGCCAACGTCCGCGTAGTGTTTCCGGCACAGGTCGATCTTGGTGAAAACGTCTTCATAGCCTGCGACCTTGCCCCATGGGTCCACATAGCACATCACTCCATTGACCTGGAATAGCGTGATCATCTCGTCCACATCCTCAGGAACGACCAGGGTATGGGTCTCGCCCGGTGCTTCGAAGACATAGCCGCCCTCGTCGGCGATCCATTCATGCTCCAGATAGTGCCAGCGCCCCTTAAGAACGAAGCCATGAACAGGTTGCGGGTGGCGGTGGCGTGACAATACCCCCGCCCGGCGTACTCTTAGCAGGTTGACCCAGTAGCCCTGCGAACGGTTCAGGCACAAGGGACGGAACCAGACATTTTCGGCCTGTGGCACCCAGATGCGCTCATCCTCGGGAATTGCTTGGGGGATCACGATTTCGGGTAACGCATCGCTGGGAAACGGAAGCTGATAAGGCATCCGGGTTGTATCGGTTATGTCAGGCATCAGTCCTCCACTCTGGTTTGGGGTCAGACGGCAGCGTATCCGCCATCTACCGGCAGGGTCGTCCCGGTCACAAATCCTGCGCCGGGGGACAGAAGTAGCGAGATCACTGCGCCCACCTCAGCCGGCTGCCCCCAGCGGCCCATCGGGGTACGGGACAGGATTGCATCATTACGCATCGGGTCAGCCCGCAGCGGGGCAGTCATTTCTGTCTCTATCCAGCCCGGAGCAACAGCGTTGACTCGAATGCCGTCTGAGGCCCATGCTGCTGCAAGCGACTTCGTCAATTGCACCACGCCACCCTTTGATGCCGAATAAGCAGGCACCAGCGCCCCACCGAAATACGACAGCATAGAGGCGATGTTGACCACTGCCCCACCGCTAGCCTTAAGCAATGGATGACAGGCAAGGCACATCCGCATGGTTCCAGTCAGATTGACGGCAACAACCCGTTCGAAGACTTCGATCCGGTGCTCGTCCCCTCGGCGCAAAATCCCTGCCGCATTGACAAGCGCATCCAGTCGGTCAAGTCCGGCGATGCAATTGGCAACCTGCGCCTCGTCGGTTACGTCGAGGACCACAGTTTGTAGGCCCGAGCTGGGCGTCAAGCCTGCTACCTCTGCCTCGGTAGCGCCAGTCGCCAAGACCTCCCAACCCTCAGCCAGAAGCGCTTCGACTGTGCCTCGACCAATGCCACCGGTGCCGCCAGTAACGAGCGCTTTGCGGGGCATGATCACAGAGCTGCTCCTTCTAGAAACGTCTCTACATCCTTGCGATCGGGCATAGGTGCAACCGCTCCGTACCCTTGCGTGCTGAGCGCTGCGGCGGCATTGGCATAGCGGGCGGCGACGAATGGGTCTCCTTGACGCAGCCATTCTGCCAGAAAAGCGCCGTCAAACGTGTCGCCGGCAGCCGTCGCGTCGACAGCCACGACCCTGAAGGCTGCGACCCGTTCGGTCCGCTCAGGCGTGGCGACAAGTGTGCCTTCGGCCCCAAGCGTCAGTGCAACGATGCTGGCACCTGCTGCAAGATAATGGTCAACGATCGCCTGCGGCTCGGTCAGGCCAGTGAGTTGTTGGGCATCGTCAAGCCCTGGAAGGGCGATGTCACACATTCCCATCGCTGCGCCGATCAATGCCCGAGCACGGGCCAAAGGCCAGAGCTTCAGCCGCAGATTGGTGTCGAATGAAACAGAGACACCGCTCTCCCGCGCGGCCTCGATGGCAGCGAATCCGGCATCACAACTTGAATCGCTTATCGCCAGAGTAATTCCAGTCAAGTGCAGGCAGCGCGCGGCGCGGATGGCTTCCAGCGGCAGGTCAGCCGGACCCATCCGACTGGCCGCAGACCCTGCGCGAAGATAGGAAAACGCATGACCATCCGCACTGTGGGTCACAAAATACACGCCCGTATGCCCATCGCCGCGGCGCTTAACCAGATCGGCGGCCACGCCATTCTGGGCCCAAAGCGAAGCAAAACTGTCACCGAAGGCATCCCGCCCCAGCGCAGTAACCACCCCGCTTGAGGCGCCCGACCTTGCGGCCGCAATGGCGCAGTTCGAGGTGTCACCGCCATGGCCCATCAGGAAATGTCCGTCCGGCTGCTGGTTAAACTCCAGCATCGGCTCGCCCAGGCAAAGAAGTTCAGTCATCAGATTCGCCCGTATTTCGCGATGCCTTGAATAAGCGAACCGCTGTCGATGATTAGCTTCGCCTGTTCCATCTCGCGTTCATCAATCTCCTGCGCCATAGCCAGAACCTCTGTGGCCTTCGCCTGAGGCACGATGACTACGCCATCGGTGTCGCCCACAACGATATCTCCGGGATTAACGGTCACACCGTCTAAAGTGACGGGAACCTGGCTGGCCACAGTTCGGACGCGACCAACAGTCGTGCCGGGGCAGGACCCGCGGGCGAAGACCGAAAAGCCGAAATCGCGCTTGATCTCGGTGACATCACGCAAGCACGCGTCCAGAATTGCAGCCTCAAGCCCGTTTGCAACTGCACCTGCCGTCATCAAGCCACCCCAGACCGCAACATCCGCATGGCCGCCGGTCGCGATAACCATCACGCTGCCCGGATCGGCAGCATCAATCAGCTCAAGTGCGTGGGTGGGCGGGCCGGCGTCTTCTGCGGGCTCCTCCAGCACTGTCACCGCCGGGCCCGCGATCTTGCGCTCAGAAGTGCGCGGGGCGATCGCGGGTCCAAGATAGCCGCGGGAACCGCAGATTTTCTCGACTGCATCGGCAACCGAGGCGATGGCTACACGGCGGAAGGATTCGATCAGCATCTTGTCCATCTGGCTTCCTTTCAGTTCAGCATAAGTTCATTTTCCTGCCTCCAACAGGAACGCAGCCCCGGCCCGCTCGCACAGGGCACACAACTCCTCACGCAACCGGCCGGGCAGTGGAATGCCGGTTTCGCTTCGCTTCGAATAGGTGCGCCATTCGATATCGCCTGGCACCATGACAGGCCGGTTCGGATCGGCAGGCGGGGTAGCACGAAGCGCTTCAATCAGCCGGTCCATGTCGGTGTGGAAATCTGCCAGCGGGCGAAAAGCATCCGGGTTCAGCGCCAGAAAGAAGTGCCCTGTATCAGTGCCCCCTGCGCCAGCTTCGCGGTTGGTCTGAAGCGGTGCAGCGGTTGCCCCGGACAAGAGTGCTGAGAGCACCTCGATCATGGTGCAGATGCCATAGCCTTTATGCGCGCTCATTTCAGGTGTGCCACCCAAGGGCGTCAGCCCGCCCTCGCCGGTATCATAGATGATCACCCGTGCCTGACCCGGATCGGTCACGGGTTTGCCCCTGCCATCGACGACCCAGCCGGAAGGGATTTCCTTGCCTGCAAGCCAGGCCAGATTGACCTTGCCGATAGATGCCGTAGACGTGGCGATATCGAACATCATTGGCGGGTTCGTGCGCGTCGGCGCTCCAAAGGCAATGGGATTTGTGGAAAACATCGGCCGCGCACCACCGGCAGGCACAACGCAGCGTGTGAAACCATTCGACGTGATCAGACTGACCATTCCTCGCCGTGCTGCCCGCGCCGCATAGACCCCAGCCGCTCCAAAATGATCCGACCCGCGCACAGCCACCGCGCCGACACCCACGGCCTGCGCTTTGTCGCAGGCGAGATCCATCGCCTGTAGAGAGACACCGTGACCGAGCCCCCCGTCGCCATCCAGCAATGCGGTGGCCGCGCTTTCGCGTAGCAGCGAGACTCTCGGTGCAGGGTTCAGAGCCTCCGCCTGCACCAAACCCTCGTAGTAAAGCAGCATTGCCAGCCCGTGCGAGTCTATGCCGTTCAGATCGGCCTCGATCATCACCTCGGCCGAAGCCTCGGCATGCTGGTCAGCAAATCCCCAAGCCGTCAGCGCTGCCACTACCTGAGCATGCAGGGTCTCTGCCATGTAGTGGCGCGTATCTGTCTCGGTGAGGGCTTCGGAGTTGGACATGGGTATCACCTCAGGGTCGCTGGCAGCCACGTGGACAGGCCCGGTACCAGCACGATGATCAACAGTGTGAGGAGCATGACGCACAGGAACGGCAGCACTGCATGAACCACCGAAATGGCCGAAGTGCGCGCGATGCTTGCGGTGATGTAAAGGCAAGTGCCCACCGGCGGCGTAACCAGCCCAAAGGCGAGCGATACGACCATCACCACGGCGAAATGTACGGGCGAAATCCCGAAACCCATTGCGACGGGCATCAGGATCGGCCCCAGGATCAGAAGCGCAGGGGTCAGGTCGATGACCATGCCCACCACCAGCAGAAAAGCCACGGCGATCAGTAGGAATACCACAGGACTGTCCGTCAGAAGAGTCATCTGCGCGGCGATTGTCTGGGGCACCTGCTCTGATGCCATCAACCATGCCGAACCAGTTGCCGCTGCGACAATCAGCATCACCACCGCCGAGGTTGTCGCGGCATTCACCGCAGCGCGGTACAGGCTGCGCGGAGTCAGCTCGCGGTAGATCAAGGCGGAGACGATCAGCGCATAGGCCACCGCAATGACTGAAGATTCGACTACGGTGAAAACCCCGAACCGGATGCCGCCTACCACGATCACCGGAAGCCCAAGCGCCCAAAGCGCATCCCGCAGCGCCGCACGGATGGCACTGCCGCCCAGCCGCTCGTCGGCGGGTACACCCTGACGGCGACACACCCACCAGGCCGCCGTGATCAGTGAAGCAGCAATCAGCAACCCTGGCAGCACCCCACCGAGGAACATGTCCAGCACCGAAGTACCGGTGATGAAGCCCAACACGATCATCGGGATCGAGGGCGGGATTATGACGCCTAGCACCGACGAACTGGCCGTCACTGCCGCCGCTGTGGCGGCCGGATAACCACGGTCTTTCATCGAAGGGATCATTACTGAGCCGACCATCGAGGCATCGGCCACTGCAGAACCCGAAAACGACGCCATCGCAGCACTTGCGCCGACATTGGCCATGGCAAGCCCACCACGTACCCAGCCGATCAGCGCCATCAGCGCTGCGATGATCCGACGGGTGATACCGCCCGCGGACATGATTTCAGCCGCCAGCATGAAGAAGGGGATGGCGACAAGACTGTAATTATCCGCGCCGACCATGATCTGCTGCGCGAGCAGGATCAGTGGCAACTCGGTCAGCCACCACACCAGAACAAGGAATGTCAGGCCCAGCGCGAAGGCCACCGGCATGCCGGTCGTCAGCATGAGTAGCAGCACGACCAGAAAGGCACTAAGCATCATATGGCTCCCGCCCGTGCAGCACACGCCAGAACTGGCGAAGGCAGACCAACAGCATCAGAAATGCCGAAGCTGGAGCTACCGAATAGACATAGCCTCGCGGCACCCCCAGCGCCGGAGTACGAAAGGTCATCGAGCGCTGGACCAGCTCCAGCGCATACCAGGCCCAGGCAGCGAGAAAGACGACCATCAGCGCAAGTGCGAAAAGTCGCAGAGCGCGTGCCGGAAGTGCCGGCAACGCAGAAACTACTATGTCCATGCCGATATGCGCCCCGCGCGCCAGCCCCAGAACGGCGCCCAGGAAAGTCAGCCAAACGAACAGGAACCGCGCCATTTCATCAGTCCATGTGATTCCGGCACCCAGCAGGTATCGACCGATCACATTTGCCAGAACCATTGTGACCAGCACTGCCAGAATTGCCGCCAGTACCGGCTCAAGCCAACGCATCCGCAGAAACGCAGTCATTCGAGCCCCCTTGTGTTTCTGGCCGCGCCAAAAGTTCGCGGCGCGGCCAGCATATCCTCAGAGCGCTGCAATGCGCTCCAGAAGCTCGACGCCGCCGGGCACATCTGCCGCGATGCTGTTGCGCACGTTTTCGGTTGCGGCTTGAAGCTCGGCGATGTCGGGACGGGTGATCTGCATCCCATGACCCTCCAGCTCGGCCACGACTGCATCCGAATCGGCTTCCAGCATTTGACGCTGGGCGATGGCAAATTCGGTGGCAGCTTCCTGCAACGCTGCTTGCTGATCCGCTGGCATCTGGTCGTATAGCGACTTGTTTACCGAGATCGCGCCATAGCTGAAGATATGGTTGGTAATCGCCAGATGGTCCTGCACCTCGAACCAGCGGCTCGCCAGAACCGTGGGTGGCGGATTGTCTTGCGCATCAACGACACCCTGACTTAGCGCGTTGAATATCTCGCTGAAGGGCATGGTCACGACATTGAACCCCAGCGCGCGCCCGGTCTCGATATAGACACGGTTTTCGGGCATCCTCAGGCGCAGCCCGGCCATGTCATCCACCGAATTGAGCGGACGAACCGAGTTCGATATGGCGCGGAAGCCATTGCCGACCCAGGCCAGCACCTTGATCCCCTCAGCCTCGAACTCTGTGGCCAGATCATCGCCGATATCGCTGTCAAACACGGCCCAAGCATGGTCGAAATCCCGAAACAGGAATGGCAGTTCCAGCACCGCCAGCCGCGGACGCGAAGCCGATAGCAACCCGCCGGTAATCCCCATCTCGATCGTGCCCAAGCGCAGCCCCTCGGTCAACTCGCCCTCGGCGCCAAGACTGGAATTGTCGTGGATAGATGCGGTCAGGGCGCTGTCGCTGAGCGCCTCAAGCCGCGGCACAAAGACGTCGCGCAGGGCGCGGTTCATCGAATGCTCAGTGGCATAGAAATTGGCCACGCGCAGCCGCTGTGAAGATTGGGCCAGAGCCGCACCGGCAAAGCCCGTTGCGTATGCTGCGCCCAGGGCAACGCCTGCCTTCAGGATATTCCGTCTGTTCATCACTTTCTCCTCCCGGTCAAAACCGCCTGCATGCGGCTTGTAGACTTGCATCCCGACTAGAAGGTGACTAGCCTTCTTATATACTAGGACAGAAATTGGCATATAAGAAGAGTATCTGGCATGCAAGGTAAAATTGAAACGCTGACTCGACCGGCAGCCAAGCTATCCCAACGGGCACTTGAACAGATCAGGGCGCGGATAGTTGATGGTACATTGGCGCTCGGCGAGGCGATCTCCGAGACTTCACTTGCCGCGTCCTTGCAAGTGTCCAAAACCCCAGTGCGCGAAGCGCTTCAGGAACTCAAGCGCGAGGGACTGGTACAGATATTCCCAAAACGCGGCACGTTTGTTTTCGAGGCGAGCCCTGAACTGGTGCGTGAACTCAGCGACTTCCGGTTGGTTCTGGAGACTGCGGCGCTTGAGCGCGCGATGGCCGAAGCGTGGGGTAAATTGGTCGATCATCTGGAGCCGATTGTTAGCGAGATGGCCGAGGCAATCGAAAATGCGGATCTTGCGCGTTATAGGCGGCTGGATGCAGCGCTGCATCGCGGCATCATAACCCATTGCGGCAACGCATTCTTGCGAGATGCGCATTCTGCAATCGAGTTTCGGGTTCAGGCGTTGCGCACGCGATTATCGGCCGCAGCCAAGAATAATGATCGCACGATGGGCGAACATCAGGCCCTGATCAAAGCGATTGCTGATCGAGACGCCCCGCATGCGTTGGACATCCTGCGCCACCACATCCTTCAGACGCGCGAGAGTTATCTGTCGCAAATGAAATGAACGCCGGCGAAGTCGAGTTCTTAGACGGAAGGGAATGCGCAGAAATATCGATCAAGACCAGCGTTTCCGAACCTGCTAGCGCTCTGCGACGACGCGATCTTTTACAGCTTCGTGCAGAACCATGTAGACATGTGTTGCACTGAATTTGAATGGACGCTTTGGATAAACCCTCCCAACAGCTTGACCGACGACTCTCGGCCATGTGCGGCGCCCCCTCCCATGGTTCCTCCTGGTCGCGATCCGAATACGGGGGGGCTGGGCTGAGCGGCATCAACACCGGCGGCGCGCTGACCGTTGGCATGGAGCCTGGAAGCCTGATCCCGCTCCCACCCGGCACCGACATCCGCTTCTCGAACCCGACGGAGCACGACGCCTACGCGCCCTTCGTGAAGAACCATCTCCGCGCCGTCGCGGCGGGGCTCGGCCTGCCCTACGAGCTGGTCTCGGGCGACTTGGAAGGCGTCACCTATTCCTCGATCCGCGCCGGGCTGATCGAGTTCCGCCGCCGGGTCGAGCAGCTGCAGCACAACGTGGTGGTGCATCTGTTCTGCCGCCCGGTCTGGGAGCGGTTCGTGCGGCTGGCGGTGCTGACCGGCGATCTGCCCGCGCGGGACTTCGACCGGAACCCGGACGCCTACCTCGGCTGCGAATGGCTGCCGCCGAAGTTCGACTACGTCGATCCGATGAAGGACGTGCAGGCCGAGATCATGGCGATCGGCGCGGGGCTCAAGAGCCGGTCCCAGGCGATCTCCGAGCGTGGCTACGACGCCGAACAGGTGGATGCCGAGATCGCGGCCGACCGCGAACGCGCCAACGGCCTCGGCCTCGCCTTCGGGCAGACGGCGGCGCAGCAGAAGGAGGACGCCGATGGCTGACACCATGGAACTGCTCACCCGCCGCGCGACGCTCGCGCCTGCGACCGCCGACCAGGAAGCCCGCACCGTCGAGGTGGTCTGGTCTACCGGCGCGCCCGTGCGCCGCCGCGACGTGGCGGGTCCATACACCGAGCGGCTCAGCCTTACGCTCGAGGCCGTCGACCTATCGCGCCTCGAAGGGGCCAGCGTCCTGGACGCACACCGCCAGACTGCCGTCCGCGACGTGCTGGGCTCGGTTCGCAGCGCCGCCGTGGACGGCAAGCGGGGCACCGCGCTCATCCAGTTCTCTGCCCGACCCGAGGTGGAGCCGGTCTGGCAGGACGTGCTGGCGGGCATCCTCCGACACGTCTCGGTCGGCTACTCCGTCGAGGAGTGGGCTGAGACCACCGAGAACGGCGCGCGCGTGCTGACTGCCGTGCGCTGGACGCCCCACGAGATTTCCCTGGTGCCGACGCCCGCCGATCCCGGCGCCCACATTCGCATGGAGACAGAGATGACCGAGACGAACACCCGAGAGGCCGCCGACACGGCGACCACCACCGAGACCCGCGCAGAAGCCAATGCCGAGATCCGCTCCATCGCCCGCATCGCCGGGCTGGACCAGTCCTGGATCGACGGCCAGATCGATGGAAGCGCCGATCCCGACACCGCCCGCCGTGCCGCCTTCGAGGCGCTGGCGAAGCGATCCACGCCCACGATCCGAACCGAACAGGTCCGCGTCGAGATGGGCGACAGCCAGGACGACCCGGCCTTCCGCGCGCGGCAGATGGGCGAGGCGCTCTACGCCCGGATCAACCCGCGCCACGAATTGAGTGAACCGGCCCGGCGCTATGCCTACTCCACGCCGGTGGACATGGCGAAGGAGCTGCTGACGCTGCGCGGCGAATCCACCATGGCGCTCTCGCCAGCGAGCCTCGTGACCCGCGCGCTCCACACCACCTCCGACTTCCCGATCATCCTCGGGGACACGGTGGGCCGCGTCCTCCGCGACGCCTACCAGGCCGCGCCCTCGGGCATCCGCCGCCTCGGCCGCCAGA
>CAZTUG010000002.1:0-100832 GCA_964615955.1 uncultured Roseicyclus sp. | reverse complement strand
GGGGGCAAGGTTGCCCTTCAGGCCCACGACGCCGCCGGTCTTGGTGATCGGGTTGGCGACGGTGTGGATCACGCGGCCATCGGCATCGCGCGTGATCTTGTCGAGCGCCTCGCCCATGGTCTCGCCGCTGGCGGTCATGCACTCCTCGTGGATCAGGCCCGCGCGGCGCAATTCCTTCATCACTACCGGCACGCCGCCCACCTCGTAGAGGTCCTTGGCCACGAACTGCCCGCCCGGCTTCAAGTCCACGAAATAGGGCGTGTCGTGGAAGATCTCGCACACGTCGAACAGATCGAACTCGATCCCCGCCTCATGGGCGATGGCGGGCAGGTGCAGGCCCGCATTGGTGCTGCCCCCGGTGCAGGCGACGACGCGCGCCGCGTTTTCCAGCGATTGCCGCGTGACGATATCGCGGGCGCGGATGTTCTTTTCCAGCAGGTTCATCACCGCGCGCCCCGAGGCCTCGCCATATTCCTTGCGGCCCTCGTAGGGGGCGGGCATGCCCGACGAATTCATCAGCGCCAGCCCGATGGCTTCCGACACGCAGGCCATGGTATTGGCGGTGAACTGCCCGCCACACGCGCCCGCCGACGGGCAGGCCACGCGTTCCAGGATCGCAAGCTCCGCATCCGACATCTCGCCGGCCTGGTATTTGCCCACGGCCTCGAACATGTCCTGCACCGTGATGTCCTTGCCCTCGTGCCGGCCGGGCAGGATGGAGCCGCCATACATGAACACGCTCGGCACGTTGAGCCGCACCATGGCCATCATCATCCCCGGCAGCGACTTGTCGCAGCCCGCAAGCCCCACGATCGCGTCATAACAATGGCCGCGCATGGTCAGTTCCACCGTGTCGGTGATCGCATCGCGGCTGGCGAGGCTGGACCGCATCCCCTCATGCCCCATGGCGATGCCGTCGGTGACGGTGATGGTGGTGAATTCACGCGGCGTTCCATGGGCCGCCTTCACGCCGGTCTTGACCGATTGCGCCTGCCAGTTGAGCGCGATGTTGCACGGTGCCGCCTCGTTCCAGCAGGTGGCGACGCCGACGAAGGGCTGGTCGATGTCCTCCTGCGTCAGGCCCATGGCGTAGAAATAGGACCGATGCGGAGCGCGCTCCGGGCCTTCCGTCACGTGGCGGCTCGGCAGCTTCGACTTGTCGGCGCGGTTCTTTCGCATGGCCCTGGTCTCCCCTTTGGCGTGTCGGGTTCGGGAATAGCCGCCCCGCCAGAGGCGCGCAAGCGCACAGGCCCCCGCCGCACCGGTCGGGTCGATTTGTCATGGAACCGCGATTGAAGCCCTCCGCCGCGCCCGGTAGACTTGTCGCAAACACCAAGCCGCGAAGGCAGGCCCGATGCAGTATACCGCGCATGAAACCATGGTGGCGCCCGCCCGGGCCCGGCCGCAAATCTGGCGCATCCTCGTGGGGCTGCTGCTGGTCGCGCTGGTCTACGGCCTTGGCATCGGGCTGATCTTCGCCGTGATCTTCGCCGCCTCCGGCCCCGACGGAACCGAGGCCTGGATGGTCGAGATGGTGGAAGCGACCGGCCCCACCGGCACGCTGCTGCTGCTGGCCACCTTCATCGGCATGGCCATCGGCCCGATTCTCGCCGCCCGGCTGCTGCACGGGCGCAGGGCGGGCAGCCTGTTCGGCCCGCTGCCGCGCGGATTGCGCCACTTCGCCATCGCGCTCGCGGTCTGCGCGGTGACCTACGGGCTGTCCTTCCTGTTGCCCAGCGACGTGCGGATCACGCCCAACCTCGACCGCGCCCTGTGGCTGTCCTTCCTGCCGCTGGCCCTTGTCGGCGTGCTGATGCAGACCGGCGCCGAGGAGATCCTGTTTCGCGGCTACCTGCAAAGCCAGCTGGCCGCGCGGTTCCGCTCGCCGCTGGTCTGGATGGTGCTGCCCGCGCTGACCTTCGCGGTGCTGCATTACCAGCCCGGGATGATGGGTGACAACGCGATCCCCGTCGTCGCCGCCGCCGCGCTTTTCGGCCTGCTCGCCGCCGATCTGACGGCGCGCACCGGCTCCATCGGGGCGGCGTGGGGGTTTCACTTCGCCAACAATGTCGTGGCGATCCTGCTGGTATCGCTGGACGGTCCGCTGTCGGGGCTCGCCCTCTATGTCGCGCCGGTTTCCGTCGCCTCGGCCGAGATCCGGCCGCTGATCTATGCCGACATGGGCATCACCGTCGCCACATGGCTGCTGATCCGGCTGGCGGTCAGCCGCAACCTCGCACCGCCACCGCTGCCGATGCGCTGACCGGCGAAACCCGTGCCCAAGGGCCTCGCGCGCGCAGGTGCCGTTTGCAATTCCGTCCGGCGCACAATATCTCCAAGCCATCCCGACCGAGCGAGGACACGCGCGCCGATGAACTGGATCACCAACTACGTCCGCCCCCGGATCAACTCGATCTTCTCGCGCCGCGAGACGCCCGAGAACCTGTGGTCCAAATGCGATGAATGCGGCACCATGCTGTTCCACCGCGAATTGTCCGACAACCTCAATGTCTGCACCAATTGCGGGCATCACATGGCGATGACGCCGCGCGCCCGGTTCTCGGCGCTGTTCGACAACGGCACCTATACCGAGGTCAAGGTGCCCGAGCCGCTGGCCGACCCGCTCAAGTTCCGCGACCAGAAGCGTTACCCCGACCGCATGAAGGCCGCCCGCGCCGCCACCTCCGAATCCGAGGCGATGCTGGTCGCCGAGGGCGAGATGGGGCGCACCCCGATCGTGGCGGCGGCGCAGGATTTCAGCTTCATGGGCGGCTCCATGGGCATGTACGTGGGCAACGCGATCGTGGCCGCCGCCGAACGCGCGGTGAAGCTCAGGCGTCCGTTGATCCTGTTCTCCGCCGCCGGGGGCGCGCGGATGCAGGAAGGCATCCTCAGCCTGATGCAGATGCCGCGCACCACCGTGGCGGTGCAGATGCTCAAGGAAGCGGGCCTGCCCTATATCGTCGTGCTGACCCATCCGACCACCGGCGGTGTCACCGCCTCCTACGCCATGCTGGGCGATGTCCATATCGCCGAGCCGAACGCGCTGATCTGCTTCGCCGGGCCGCGCGTGATCGAACAGACCATCCGCGAGAAACTTCCCGAAGGCTTCCAGCGCGCCGAATACCTGCTGGATCACGGCATGCTCGACCGCGTGACCCCGCGCGCGCAATTGCGTGAAGAGCTGATTGCCATAACCCGCATGCTCCTGCGCCTGTCCCCGCCTGTCTCCGGCGACCTGCCCGCCCCGACGGCCGGGATGGAGCCCGCCGCCGAAGCCGAGACCGCCGGCGCCACCCCCGCCGCCGCCACCGCCACCACCCCCGGCGCCACCCCCGGCGCCGCCCCGGCGGCGGAGCCCGCCCCCAAGGCGGTCGGCAGCACGGCGGCACCGCCCAAGGCCTGACCGGGCCGCCCCCTCCCCGACGCCCGAGGTCCCGCACCGCCCTGCCCCTCATCTTGGCCGAAAACCTCCCGCCGGAGGCTCCCGTCACCTGCGGGGCGCGCGGCGGTCCGACAGGAGCCCCGACCGTGCCCCCCATCCCCTCCGACGCGCTCCTCGAGCGGATGATGACGCTTCATCCCAAGATCATCGACCTGACGCTGGACCGGATGTGGCGGCTTCTCGCGGCACTCGACCACCCCGAACGGCGCATTCCCCCGGTGATCCATGTCGCAGGCACCAACGGCAAGGGCTCCACGCTGGCCATGATCCGTGCCGGGCTGACCGGGGCGGGGCTGGCCACCCACGCCTATACCTCGCCGCACCTCGCGCGGTTCCATGAACGCATCCGCCTGCGCGACGCGCTGATCGACGAGGCAGAACTTGCCCGCGTCCTCGATGCCTGCCTTGCCGCCAACGGCCCCGATCCGATCACCTATTTCGAAATCACCACAGCCGCCGCCTTCGAAGCCTTTGCCGGGACGCCCGCCGATTTCACCCTGCTGGAGGTCGGCCTCGGCGGGCGGCTCGACGCCACCAACGTCATCGACGCACCGGCGCTGACCGTGATCACGCCGGTGGATCTGGACCACCAGCAATATCTTGGCGACACGCTGGAGGCGATCGCGGCCGAAAAGGCGGGCATCCTCAAGCGCGGCGTGCCGGTCATCGTCGGCCCGCAACCGGACGCGGCGCTGGACGTGATCGAGGCGAAGGCCGCGCGGCTGGGCGCACCGGTCTATGCCCATGGCCAGCACTGGCATGTCACGACCGAGCGCGAGCGGCTGATCTTCCAGGACGAAACCGGCCTGCTGGACCTGCCCCTGCCCGCACTGCCCGGACCGCACCAGATCCAGAACGCGGGCACCGCGCTGGCGGCGCTGCGCGTCCTTGGCCATGGCGCGCCCGAGGCCGCGATGACCGACGTGTCCTGGCCCGCCCGGATGCAGCGCCTGCGCGTGGGGCCGCTGGCCGAGGCCGCGCCCGGGGCCGAGCTCTGGCTCGACGGGGGCCACAACCCCCATGCCGCCCGCGCCATTGCCGCCACGCTGGCGGGCTTGCCCGCGCGGCCCACCCACCTGATCTGCGGCATGTTGAACACCAAGGATGTCACCGGCTACATGCTGCCGTTGGCGGGCCTGGCCGAAACCCTCACCGCCGTGTCCATCCCCGGCCAGACCGCGACCCTGCCCGCCGCAGAAACCGCCGCCGCCGCGACCCGCGCCGGGCTGCACGCCACCACCGCCGAGAGCGTGCAGGCGGCACTGGCCGCGATCACCCGGCAGACGCCCCATGCCCGCGTGCTGATCTGCGGCTCGCTCTACCTTGCGGGCGAGATCCTGAAATCGAACGGCTGACCCGTTGTTGATGCTCCGGTTGACCCCGCCCGCGCCAAGGCCCACCTTCCGCGCATGATCAGGTTCCTCTCCACCGCCCTCGCGCTTGCGCTGGCCGCAGCACCGGCCCATGCCGCCCGGTTCCAGTTCTGCTGGGTCGGCGCGAATGGCTACACCATGGAGGGGCAGATCGAATTCCCCGATGCCCTCCTGAACACCGGCCTGATCTCCGAGGCGGAGGTGACGGATTTCCAGATCATCGGCTTTCGCGACGGCGTGGCGCTTGGCTCCTGGTCGCTCGACCAACGCACAGCCGGGACCTCGTGGCTGCTGCGCTTCGACACCGACAGCCTGCACTTTCCCACCGGCGGCAGTCGCAGCGCCGACAGCTACCAGGAATGGAACGCCAACGGGCAAGTCAACAATTGCGGCGCGGTCGGCGGCTTCGGCTGGAACGGCGGCAACTACGCGCAGGATGTCTGTATCGACAATGTCTGGATCGAAGACAGCTCGATCGACCCGGACACGCCGCTGTTCGCGCAACCCATGGATGTGCGCCTGATCTGCGAAACGAGCCTGCCGGTCAGCTCGTTGGAACGCGCGGTCGATCCGGACCGCTGGCCCCGCACCGCCGCCGCCCTCGCCTTTCCCGTCGCCCTGCGGGCGGCCGTTCCGGACGCGCTCGGTGCCACCAGCGCCGAGGCCCGTGGCGGCGACGGGATCGCGACCGGGCTCGCCTCGGGCCTCCGGCACCCGATCCTTGGCTGGGACCATGCCGTCGCCATGGTCGCGGCGGGCTTTTAGGCCGCGATCTGGATCCTGTCGGCAGCCGGATCGCGGCGGTCGGCGCGGCGGTCCCGTTCGGCGTCGCGCGACCCGGCCGGCCGCCATCCGATGACCTGCCCCGAACCGCGCGTCATGCACGGCGCGTATGTACAGGGTGTGTACAGCCTGTGTACGGAAATCACAGAGGCTTCAGGTCAGATATTCTTGTCTGAACCCGCACCCCATTCGGCGCCCATCATCTCGCGCAGGCGGCTGGCCGTGCGCTCGAACTCGAACGCGCCGGTGCCCTCGACATAGAGCGCCTCGGGCGCGGCGGCGGCACTGGCCACCAGCCGCACATGGCCCTCGTAGAGCGTATCGACCAACGTCACGAAGCGCTTGGCCTCGTTGGCGTTGGTCGGCCCCATGACGGGGATATCCTCCAGCACCAGAAGCTTCACTGCGCCGGTCAGCGCCAGGTAATCCGCCGGCCCAAGGGGCCGCGCGCACAGCTCCGCGAAGGTGACCCGCGCCTGCCCGGCCCAGAAGCGCGGGATCGCCACGTCGCGGCCCTTCACCTCCAGCACCAGCGCCTCTTCCCGGCCCCCGGTGAGATCGTGCCAGATCCTGTCGATGGCGCGAACGGCCTCCGCGTCGGCGGGGCTGAACCAGACCGGTTCCCCGGCCAGCCGATCCTGCCTGTAATCCACCATCGCATCCAGTTCATCGACCTCCAGCCGATCCTCCAACAGCTTGATGAAAGGAAGGAAAAGCGCCCGGTTCAGGCCATCCTTGTAAAGGTCGCGCGGCGCCCGGTTGGAGGTGGTGATAATCATCACCCCGGCCTCGAACAGCCGCTCGAACAGGCGGCCCACGATCATCGCATCGGCGATATCGGTGATCTGCATCTCGTCGAAACACAGCAGTTTCAGGTTGCGCGCGATGCCCTCGGCCACCGGCTTGATCGCATCGTCCACGCCGGTCTTGCGCGCTTCGTGCAGGGCGGCCTGAACCTCCTGCATGAAGGCATGGAAATGGACGCGCCGCTTGTCGCGGGTGGCGACGTGCTGGAAGAACAGATCCATCAGCATGGACTTGCCGCGCCCGACCCCACCCCAAAGGTAAAGCCCCTGTTTTCCACTGGGCTCGGCCTTGCGGAACCGCAACAGGAAGCCGCTTCCGCCCCCGCCCCCGTTCTTGCTCCTGCTCCTGCTCCCGCCGCACGCCGGGGTGGAGGTCTCCAGGGTCTCGCGCACCGCTTCCAGCCGCTCCATCACGGCGCGCTGCGCCGGATCCGGACGCAGAAGGCCTTCGGAGACACGGGTATCGTAAAGGGCTGTCAGATGTTGCGACATGGGCGCCTGTCTATCGGAAGTCGCCCCGATTTGCCCAGTCAAATCAGCCTGTTCACGGAATCTGAATCGACACGTCAAAAGGTCTGATTTGACCCTCCCGGGCGCCCGGGCCAATGTGCAGCGACCATGGGAAAGAGCATTTGATGGACCGCACCGACCGCCTCGTCACGCCCGTCCTCGTCGGCGGCTGCGCGATCATCCTGATCAGCTTTGCGATCCGCTCCAGCTTCGGTCTGTTCCAGATCCCCATTGCCGCGGATTTCGGCTGGCTGCGGGCGGATTTCAGCCTTGCCATCGCGATCCAGAACCTCGCCTGGGGGATCGGCACACCGATCTTCGGGGCCTTTGCCGACAAGCTCGGCGAGCGGCGCGCGATCGCACTGGGGGTGGCGTTCTACGTGCTGGGGCTCGGGATATCGTCCTTCGCCATCACGCCCGGACAGCATCAGTTGCTTGAAATCCTTGTAGGATTCGGCATCGCGGGCACCGGCTTCGGCGTGATCCTCGCCATGGTCGCACGCGCCGCCTCGGACGAGAACCGCTCCCTGACGCTTGGCGTCGCGACGGCGGCGGGTTCCGCCGGGCAGATCGTCGGCCCGCCCCTGGCCGAGGCGCTGCTGTCCAGCTTCCCGTGGCAGGGCGTGTTCCTGATCTTCGCGGGGCTGGTCTTCGCGTCGCTGCTGTTCCTGCCCCTGCTCAAGGCCCCCGCCAAGGCCCCAACCGCCGAACTGGACGAGTCTTTGACCCGGATCCTCGGCAAGGCGTTCCGCGACCCGTCCTTTACCCTGATCTTCGTGGGCTTCTTCTCCTGCGGCTACCAACTGGGCTTCATCACCGCCCATTTCCCGGCTTTCATCGAGGAATTCTGCGGCCCCATCCCGCCGGGCGGCGTGCTGCACGCCATGGGCGTCACCACCACGTCGGCCCTCGGCGCGCTGGCCATCGCGCTGATCGGCCTTGCGAATATCGGCGGCACCCTGCTGGCGGGCTGGCTTGGCCGGAGCTATTCCAAGAAGGTCTTGCTGGCAGGCATCTACCTTGGCCGCACCATCGTGGCAGGGGCGTTCATCCTGATGCCGATCACACCGCTGTCGGTGATCGTGTTCTCGGTGGTGATGGGCTCGCTCTGGCTGGCCACGGTGCCGCTGACCAGCGGCCTTGTCGGTTACATCTACGGGCTGCGCTACATGGGCACCCTCTATGGCATCGTGTTCTTCAGCCACCAACTCGGCAGCTTCATGGGCGTCTGGTTGGGCGGTGCGATGTACGACGCGTACCAATCCTACACGGCAGTCTGGTGGGTGGGCGTAGGTGTCGGTGCACTCAGCGTCATCGTGCACCTGCCGATCAAGGAAATCCCGCTTGGCCGACGGACGGTCCCGGCGACATGATCCCCTTCATCTATCCGAAAATACTCCGGAGGGGGGTCCGGGGGGAGGCAGCGCCTCCCCCCGGCCGATCGACCGTGCAGCGGGCGAAACCCGGTCTTACCCGGCCTTCACCGTCTCCAGGATGTAGCGCGCCACCATCAGGTCCAGATGCGCGCCTCCCCCATTCTTGCACAAGGTAATCTCGGTGTTCGAGCCGCGCTCGAACCGGTCCATCTGGTAGTAGTCCCCCACGATATCCGACTCGAAGAACACGCCCTCCTCGAGGGGGATCTTCAACTCGCCGATATGCCCGAGGGTCGTGGCGCGGCTGTCGACGAACACGCGGCTCCGGCGCAGCGCGTCGTCATCCGCCTCGCGCATGTCGGGGCGATAGGCGCCGATCAGGTCGACATGCTGGCCCGGCTGCAACCACTTGCCGCGCAGGATCGGCTCGGTTGTCATCGTGCCCATGCCGATGATGTCGGCCTCGGCCACGGCAGCCTCGAGGTCTCGCGCGACGATCATGCCCGGATACCGCGCCGCAAGGATCGCGGCCTTCGCGAGGCTTCGGTTCCAGATCGTGAACTGCGCATCGGGAAACGCGGCACCGTAGGCCTCGTAAAGGGATCTGGCGACATTTCCGGCCCCCACCAGCAGGATCTTCCGGCTGTCGGGCCGCGCCAGCTTGCGCGCTGCCAGAAGACTGTCGCCGGCCGTCTTCCATTTGGTCAGCAGGTGGAAATCGACGATGGCCTCCAGCGTTCCGTCCCGGTCCGAGAACAGGCATACGCCGCCGTTGACGGCGGCCTTGCCGAGCGCGGCATTGCCGGGAAAGATCGTGGCCGTCTTCACCAACTGCCCCAGTCCGTCGATCCACGCCGCCCGGCTCAGCAGCGTATCCTCGCCGCGATACAGGAACGTGTCGTCGATCTGGGCGCGGGGCATGCGGTGTCCCGCCTCGATGGCATCGCTCAACGCGATCCAGTCCAGTTTCGCCTCGGCCTCCGGTCCGATGATCAGCATGGATGCGCCTCCTCTTGCTGCAACAGGCCTTCGGTCACCAGTCGTGCGGCCCATCCTTCGGGACCCTCGAACAGATGCGTCTGCCATCCCCGTGCCGCTGCTGTGGCAATGTTGTCGGCGCGGTCGTCAGTGAACAGCAGGCTCTCGGGCGGCAGGCCGCAATCGGCCTCTACCCGCGCATAGATCTCGGTTCCTGGCTTGGTCACGCCCATATGCCCCGAGATGTAGGACCGGTCGAACTCCGCCAGAAACGGGTATTCGGGCGTGGCGATCTCGAAAGTCTCGATCCCGAAATTCGACAGGGCGAAGACCGGCACACCGCGCCGCCGCAACTGGCGCAGCAGCGACACCGAGTGCGGGATCGCGGGTGAGGCCATTTGCAGCCAATCGTCATGCCACAGCATGATATCGGACGACCAATCGGGCCAGGTCGCGGCCGCCTCGGTGACCATGGCGTGAAAATTCTCGCCCCGGTCCACACGCTCGTTCATGGCATGCAGGTCCACGGCTTCGAACAGCGCGCGTCGGCGCGCCTCGCCGATGACGCGGTCATAGTGCCGCTCGGGCTGCCACTCGATCAGCACGTTGCCGATGTCGAAGATGACGGCTTCGATGCCCATCAGATGGAGTAGAGCGCTTCGGCATGGAAGGCGATGTGGTCTTCCATGAAGCTCGACACGAAGAAATAGGAGTGGTCATAGCCCGGCTGCATCCGCAACTGGATCTGCTGGCGGCGCGCGGCGGCGGCATGGGCCAGCGCCTCGGTCTTCAGCAGGTCGCCGAACTGGTCGTTGGTGCCGGTGTCGATCAGGATCGGCCCGTCGAAACCCGCCGCCTGCATCAGAAGCGTCGCGTCATGAGGCGCCCAGGCGTCGGTGTCGTCGCCGAGATAGGCGGCAAGTTGCTTGCGGCCCCAGTCGCTTTCGGTCGGGTTGCAGATCGGTGCAAAGGCAGAAACGGAGGTGAACAGGCCGGGAAGCTGCATCGCCATGGTCAGCGCGCCGTGCCCGCCCATGGAATGCCCGGTTATGGCCTGCCGCTCGGAATCCAGAGCGAACTTTCCGAATACCAGTTGTGGTAATTCTTCGGTCACGTAGTCCCACATCTTGAAATGAGCCGCCCACGGTGCCTCGGTCGCATTGACGTAGAAGCCCGCGCCCTGGCCCAGATCATAGGCCGCGTCGTCGGCCACTCCCTCGCCTCGGGGTGAGGTATCGGGGAAGATCAGGGCGATGCCGTGCTCTGCCGCCCATCCCTGCGCCCCCGCCTTGCCCATGGCGTTTTCATGGGTGCAGGTCAGGCCCGACAGATACCACAGCACCGGCACCGGGCCGTCCTTCGCCTCTTCAGGGAGGAACAGGCCGAAGGTCATGTCACAGGCCGTGGAGGTCGCCGCATGGGTGTAGACCCCCTGCGTGCCGCCGAAGCACCTGTTTTCGGAAATGGTCTCCACCGCGCGATCCCCCAACCGTTGTTGCCCGTCCTCCTCCACTGCCTAACGCGGTGTGGGCCGGTGACGCAACGGTTAGGTGCCTGACAGCGGCGCCAGCCATGCGATGACCGCCGAGACCGTCAAGATGGACACGGCCGTCGAGATCAGGATCGTCGCCGACACACGCTGCGGTGCGACGCCGTAATGCTGCGCGAGGATGTAGACATTGCCCGCAACAGGGAGGGACGCGGCGGCAATCATCACGGCGGCCTGGTAATCCGGCACGTCGAACAGGTAAAGTGCTGCAAAGGCAACGGCTGCGGGGTGCAGGGCCAGCTTGCAGGTCGTCAGCCAGATCGCGACGGACATTCGTTCCGCCGATTTGCTCGCCAGTGACGCCCCGATCGCGAACAGCGCGCCGGGCGTTGCGGCCGCCCCGAGGATGCCCATGAAGTCGTTGACCGGGCCGGGCAGGGTCCATCCCGTTGCCGACCATGCGAGGCCCAGGGTGATCGCCACGATCATCGGGTTCTTGAGCAGTCCAAGGCCCACAGTGCGCAGCACGCGGATCGACATACGTCCATCGCGGGAGCCGGTGACAAGGATCACGATCAGGCTGGAGAACACGATCAGGTCCAGCGACAGGACCAGCAGAACCGGCCCGGCGGCGGCTTCCCCCAGCAGCACGATCAGCATCGGAACGCCGAGGAAGCCCACATTGCCGATGATGGCGCATTGCGCTTCGAATGCGGCCTCGGCCACGGGGCGTCTGCGGATCATGGCGACGGCCGTGGCCAGCATGTAGATGGCGACGCAGCCGGTCAGATAGGCGCCGACGAATTGCCAATCGAAGATTTCGGCCAGCGACAGGTTCGCCGCGAAGCCGAACAGCATGGCGGACAGCGCGAAATAGAACACGAACTTGGTCAGGTAGGCCGCGGCTTCCGAGGTGAAGAAGCCGGTGCGGCAGGCCTGATAACCAAGCGCGATCAGCGCAAAGAACGGCAGGGTCTTGAGGAAGATCTCGATCATGGCACCGGGCTACGACAGCATCGGTAGACTGTCCAGCGGGGCCGGACGAAAGGTCCGGGTTGCCGAAACTGAACTGTCTGGTTTACAATATGAGTCAGGAGAGATGACACCATGAATGCGGAAGCGCAAACCAAGAAGGGCCGGAAATACGACCAGGTCATCGCGGGCGCGCGGGCCGTCTTCATGCGTGAAGGTTTCGAAGGCGCATCGGTGGACGAGATCGCGCGCGACGCCGGTGTCTCCAAGGCCACGCTTTACAGCTATTTTCCCGACAAGCAGCATCTTTTCGTCGAAGTCCTGAAACAGGAATGCGTCGCGCAGTCCGAGGTGGATGTGCTGTTCAAGCAGTCCGGCCTGAGCGTCGAGGAAAAGCTTCGCGTGATCTGCCGCAAGCTGTTGACCTTCCTGTTGAGCGATTTCGGGCAAGAGGTGTTTCGCGTCTGTGTCGGTGAAGCGAAACGGTTCCCGGAACTGGGCCGCACATTCTACGAGAGCGGTCCGAAAGTCTGGGGCGACAAGATCGCGGGCTTCCTCGACAGCGACGGCGCGCGTGTCGTGCTGGAGATCGAAGATCCCTGTCTTGCCGCGGACCAATTGGCGCAATTGTGCCGGACTGACCTGATGCTGAAGGTCATGTTCGGGATCGAAACCGATCCAACCCAGCCCGAGATCGAGCGGGTCGTGGACGAGGCGGTGAAAACGTTCCTGGCGCGGTATCGGCGTGCCTGATCCGGTTCAGTCCAGCCGACGCACCAGCATCTGATTGCCCTGCCCGCGCTGCACTTCCAGCATTTTCAGACTTTCCACCAGGTCACTCAGCTTGCGCTTGCCATAAGTGCGGGTGTCGAAATCGGGGTTGGCGGCGGTCATGTATTGGCCGAGTTGCCCCAGCGAATACCAGTCGTCGTCCTGCTCGATCGCCTCCATCGCGCGGTAGATCAGGTCGCGCGCCTCGTTCAGGGGTTTGGCGTCGGGCTTGGTTTCCGTCTTCGTGGTGCCGGTGGACTTCGTCGCCTCGGGCAGGATGTTTTCGATGAAGATGAAGCGCTTGCAGGCCTTGCGGAAGGCCTCGGGCGTCTTCTGCTGGCCGATGCCATAAACCTCAAGTCCCTGTTCGCGCAGGCGGCTTGCAAGGCGGGTGAAGTCGCTGTCCGACGACACCAGGACGAAGCCGTTGAACCGACCCGAATGCATCAGGTCCATCGCGTCGATCACCAGCGCGATATCGGAGGCGTTCTTGCCCACGGTATTGGCGGGCTGGTGATGCGGCACGATCCCGAATTCCGCCTGCACCCCGGACCATCCCTTCATGTGCGACGACGAGAAATCGCCGTAGATGCGCCGGACAGAGGCCTCGCCGAAGCCAGCGATCTCCTCGAAGATCGCCTGGGCGTGCTTGTAACTGGTGTTGTCGGCGTCGATCAGAACGGCAAGGAGGGGAGTGTCATTGGCCAATGGGAAATACCTCGGGGGGAAGGGTGGAACAGGACGCGCGCCCTTGCCAGACGGCACGCAGGGCCTCGGCCTGGAGAGCGTTGAGGTTCGGGACGTAGAACGTGCCGCTGGTGACGGGGGCCTCGATCATGGCGTCCTGCAAAAGGGTGCCGCACAGACGGACACTCATGGGCGTGCCCGCGGCCAGTGACGTCCGATCGGCAAGTTCCGCCGTGGCGGTGGGGGCAAGGCGTATGAAGACATCGGTGATGTCGCCGGAGTCCGAAACCTCGATCTCGAAGACATCGGCGGGGGTCACGGCGGTCAGTCGACCGATGACAGCATAGGACATCATCGGCGCATCGCTCGGTTCAAGCAGAAGTTGCAATGCCGGGGCGGATTGGGCGACAGCGGCGACCGTCGCCCAGAGGGTATTGGCAAGCGCAAGGGGAAGAATGGGCATACTCATGGACGCACCCTACAAGACCCCCCCGCGCTGCACCAGCGGATGCATGTGAAAAGGGCCGCCGAAGCGACCCTTTCGGTTGTCCTGCGTGTGGCAGTCTACTTGGTGCCACCCGCGGCCGGTGCCGCGCCGCCGGGCACGCCATTGCCGTCCACGACTTCATCCCAGATGTCGCCAAGTCGATCGGCGACGATTTCCCGGCCGTCGCTGTCGTCGTCGTAGTTGTAGACGACGAGAAACGGCGCGACCAAGCCACCTTCATCGGCGCAGATGAACAGGCCGTCGATCACTTCGCCTTGCAGGTCATAGCCGCCGACGGTCCAGTTGGATCGTCCGGTGAAGCCATCGCCGCCGAAGCGGGCACGGTAAGTGTTGAAGGTGGTCTCGGCATAACCCATGCAGGTCGCTCGGTCGGGTAGCGACGAGAAATCCGTGACCGTCCAACCTTCGGCCTGCGCTGTGCCAGCCGCCAGGAGGGTCAGCGCGGTTGCCGTCAGAATGCGTGTGGTCTTCATGGTGGGTCCTTTCTGAAAATCTTAAATCTCTTGGAAGGGGTCAGTAGACGACGACTGATCGGATCGACTCGCCTCTGTGCATGAGGTCGAAGCCTTCGTTGATCTGATCAAGCGTGAGGGTGTGGGTGATCATGGGGTCGATCTCGATCTTTCCATCCATGTACCAATCCACGATTTGCGGCACGTCGGTTCGCCCGCGCGCACCGCCGAAAGCCGTGCCACGCCAGGATCGTCCGGTCACAAGCTGGAACGGACGCGTGCTGATCTCGGCGCCGGCAGGTGCAACGCCGATGATGATCGATTCGCCCCAGCCCTTGTGGGAGGCTTCAAGCGCCGCGCGCATCACCTCAACGTTGCCGGTGGCGTCGAAGGTGTAGTCCGCGCCGCCGTTGGTCAGGTCCACAAGATACGAGACAAGGTCGCCTTCCACCTCCTTGGGGTTGACGAAATCGGTCATGCCGAAGCGCGTCGCCATGTCCACCTTGCCGGGGTTGATATCGACACCGACGATCTGGTCCGCACCCGCAAGGCGCAGGCCCTGGATCACGTTCAGGCCAATCCCGCCGAGGCCGAAGACGATCGCGCGGCTGCCGATTTCCACCTTGGCGGTGTAGATGACGGCCCCGATGCCGGTGGTGACGCCGCAGCCGATGTAGCAGATCTTGTCGAAGGGCGCGTCGGAGCGGACCTTTGCGAGGCTGATCTCCGGCAGCACCGTGTGGTTCGCGAACGTCGAGCAGCCCATGTAGTGCAAGATCGGCGTGCCATCGAGCATGGAGAAGCGCGAAGTGCCGTCGGGCATGAGCCCCTGGCCCTGTGTCGCGCGGACCTTCTGGCAGAGGTTGGTCTTGGGGTTGAGGCAATATTCACATTCGCGGCATTCGGCGGTGTAAAGTGGAATCACATGGTCGCCCGGCTTCAGAGAGGTGACGCCGGGTCCGACATCCAGCACGACGCCGGCGCCTTCATGGCCAAGGATCGCGGGAAACAGACCCTCGGGGTCAGCGCCGGACAGGGTAAATTCGTCCGTGTGGCAAATCCCGGTGGCCTTGATCTCGACCAGCACCTCGCCGGCGCGGGGGCCGTCAAGATTGACTTCCATGACCTCCAACGGCTTTCCGGCCTCAAGGGCAACGGCTGCGCGTGTTCGCATGTTTGTGTGTCCTCCCATGGACTTGCTTTAGGTCAAGCTTGTGACAATCTTGCAGCCAGCGCAACGGAGGATAGCATGACCCGTTTGCCCCTGATCGCTCTCCTGATCGTGATGCCGGGCGTGGTCGCCGCGCTGTGCGGAAATGTCCTGCCGTCGGCCGACCCCTGCGGCGCGACCGGATTTGCGGGCCTTGTCTGGCAAACCGGGAAGATTGCGGAAATGATTGTGCTCGACCCGCCGATGCGGGTGATCCGGCCAGGCGATGCCGTGACCCGCGATTATCTGCTGGTGCGGATCAATTTCGAGCTGGATGACAGCGGCACCATCGCCCGAACCTGCTGCGGATAACCTTACCCAACGCGTTGGTGAGGTGTATTTCAAGCGGCAATCGTCCATGAAACTCCCATAGTCATTCACGGAGTTCTTCATATGGCCCTTTCAAGCAAGACGATTCTTGTCGCTCTCTTCCTGTCCATCGCCCCGGTCCTTGCCTCGGCCCAAGACTCAATCACTTTCGGACCAAGCGTCGGCGTAGGACGCACTCCACAGATTGGAACGCAGATCCCTGGCGCCAACGATCCGTCCCGCCATGCCGGTGGCGGCGGTTGGCCCATCCGCGCAGGCGGCATCGTCGGCATCCCCATGCAGGCACAGGACTGCGGCGCGCACCAGTATCAGGGTTTCGTCGGCCAGCCTGTGGGTGTGATGCAGGACCAGGACATCGCGGCGCGCTACTTAACGCCCGACAACCCCTATGGCACCAATGATTACCGGCCCGATCGCCTGAACGTCAGCGCCGACGCCGACTACATCATCGACCGCATCTATTGCGGCTAGGCGCGCACCCCGACGAGCGGTCTTGCGCTGTCCGGTGATTCTCCCTATATCGCACTCAATAGCGGCGCGGCTGGGTCTTGATCCAGTCACCCACCGGAGAATTTCAACGGGCCGCGCGCCCGTTTTTTTGTGCTTGAAAGCCTGCAACCAGACCCATGTCCGACCTGATCGCCAAAACCACCATCGACCGCCGCATGGCTGAAATCCTGGTCCCCGTGATCGAGAATCTCGGGTTCGAGGTCGTTCGCATCCGGGTCCAGGGCGGCAAGACCAAGACGCTTCAGGTCATGGCCGAGCGCCCCGAAGGCGGCATCGACGTGGACGAATGCGCGCAGATCTCCAACGCGATCTCGGTGTTGCTGGATGTCGAGGATCCGCTGGAAGATCCCTACGCACTGGAAGTGTCCAGCCCCGGGATCGACCGCCCGCTGACGCGGCTGAAGGACTTCGAGACGTTCGAGGGCTACGAGGCCAAGGTCGAGACAACGGACACCATCGACAACCGCCGCCGTTTCAAGGGTATCCTTGCAGGCGTGGAAGGCGACGAGGTTCTGATCAATCTGGACGAGAACGGCGAGACCGTGACCATCGGCCTGCATTTCGACCTGCTGAGCGATGCGAAGCTGGTCCTGACGGACGACCTGATCAAGGAGATGCTGAAACAGCGCAAGGGCGCCGGCATCGTCGACGAGACCCAATTTGACGACATCGAGGAAGACACCTCGACCACGGAGGACTGAGACCATGGCCATTACGTCAGCCAACCAGCTGGAACTGTTGCAGACTGCGGAAGCCGTTGCGCGCGAAAAGATGATCGACCCCGGTCTCGTGGTGGAAGCGATGGAGGAAAGCCTCGCCCGCGCCGCGAAGTCGCGATATGGGTCCGAGTTGGACATTCGCGTGTCGATCGACCGCAAGACCGGTCGCGCCACCTTCACCCGCGTGCGCACCGTCACCGATCCCGATCTGCTGGAGAACGAGAAGTCGGAACTGGCGCCCAAGGACGCCATCGCCATGGTCAAGGCAGCGCGTCCAGATGTCGTCGTGTTCAACGCGAAGTCGCCCGTCTATGACGAGGAAGGCGAGCAGACGGGCACCATTGCCGTCCGTCGCTTCGTGATGCGCGCGCCCACCGAAATGGACCGGATGCTGACCGAGGGTGTGGATCAGACCGCCGATCCCGATATCAACGACATGATCGCCGACGAAGTGCCGCCCGTTGACATGGGGCGCATCGCGGCGCAATCCGCCAAGCAGGTAATCCTGCAAAAGGTCCGCGAGGCCGAGCGCGATCGTCAATACGCCGAGTTCAAGGACCGCGTCGGCACGATCATCAACGGCGTGGTCAAGCGGGAGGAATACGGCAACATCATCGTCGATGTGGGTGCCGGTGAAGCGCAGTTGCGCCGCAACGAGAAGATCGGCCGCGAAGCCTACCGCAACGGCGACCGGATCCGTTGCTACATCAAGGATGTGCGCCGCGAGAGCCGGGGACACCAGATCTTCCTCAGCCGCACCGCGCCGGAATTCATGCGTGAATTGTTCAAGATGGAAGTGCCCGAGATCTATGACGGCATCATCGAGATCAAGGCCGTGGCCCGCGACCCCGGTTCCCGCGCCAAGATCGCCGTCATCTCCTACGACAGTTCCATCGACCCGGTCGGCGCTTGCGTGGGTATGCGCGGCAGCCGCGTGCAGGCCGTGGTGAACGAGTTGCAGGGCGAGAAGATCGACATCATTCCCTGGAACGAGGATGCACCGACCTTCCTGGTGAACGCGCTCCAGCCCGCAGAGGTTTCCAAGGTGGTTCTCGACGAGGATGCAGGCAAGATCGAGGTTGTCGTCCCGGATGAACAATTGAGCCTTGCGATCGGCCGTCGCGGTCAGAACGTGCGGCTGGCGTCGCAGTTGACCGGTCTCGATATCGACATCCTGACGGAGGAGGAGGAATCCAAGCGTCGTCAGGCCGAGTTCGAAGAGCGCACGAAACTGTTCATGGATACGCTGGATCTGGACGAATTCTTCGCACAGTTGCTGGTCTCGGAAGGGTTCACGGCACTCGAGGAAGTGGCTTACGTGGAAACGGACGAGCTTCTGGTGATCGACGGTGTCGACGAAGGCACCGCCGCCGAATTGCAGGCCCGTGCCCGCGACTATCTGGAAGAGCAGAACCGGCTGGCGCTGGAGAAGGCGAAAGAGATGGGCGTCGAGGACAGCCTCATTGATTTCGAGGGCCTGACACCCCAGATGCTGGTGGCCCTGGCGGAAGACGGCGTGAAGACGCTGGAAGATTTCGCCACCTGCGCGGATTGGGAACTGGCCGGCGGCTGGACAACCCAGAACGGAGAGCGCCACAAGGACGAAGGCGTTCTGGAACCCTTCGAGGTCTCGTTGGAAGAAGCGCAGAACATGGTGATGACCGCGCGCCTGCAACTGGGCTGGGTCACGATCGAGGAACTGGAGGCGCAGGCTGCCGCTGAATCCGAAGCCGCCGCCGCAGCGCTGGAGGGGGCGGAGGGCTGAGGCCCTCAGGCCCGCATCCGCACAGGTGACCCGCGGTGGACAGGATAAGGACCGGAGTGACGGGCCTGAGCGGAAATGCATCGCCACCGGCGAAGTTGCGCCCAAGCGCGGGCTGATCCGTTTCGTTGTCGCGCCCGACGGGCAGATAGCTCCGGACATCCTGGAACGCCTGCCGGGACGGGGCATCTGGGTTGCCGCCGACCGGGCGGCGCTGGAACTGGCGGTGAAGAAGAACCTGTTCTCGCGCGCGGCCCGGCAACAGGTGTCCGCGCCCGAGGACCTGATAGACAGGGTCGAAGCCGGCCTTGCACGCCGTGTGACGGACCTGATCGCGCTGTCGCGCAAGGGCGGCCATGCGGTTGCCGGGTTCGAGAAGGTGAAGGATTGGCTCGCCACCCGCAAGGTTGGTGTCCTGCTTCAGGCCAGCGACGGCTCCGAGCGGGGAAAATCAAAGCTCTGGACCCCGGAAGGGGCCCGGTATTTCAGCGTCCTGACAGCCCGGGAATTGGGTTTGGCATTCGGACGCCAAAGTGTGATACATGGCGCGCTTGCCGCTGGTGGACTCGCCCCCCGTGTTGTAGAGGGGGCCGCGAAACTCCAGGCACTGCGTGTAGCAGACGGTGGCCAGACCGCCGGGAAAGACAGAAAAGACGCATGAGCGATCAGGACGGAAAGAAACCTCTAGGCCTATCTGGTGGTGCACGGTCAGGCCGTGTGAACCAGAGTTTTTCGCGTGGGCGGACGAAGTCCGTCGTCGTGGAGACCAAGCGCAAGCGCGTGATGATGCCGAAAGCCGGCGCCGCGTCTGCGGCTGCCCAGAATGCCGAGGGCGGCAAGCGTGACAAGTCGGTCCCGGACGCCGAGATGGAGCGGCGCCTGAAGGCGTTGCAGAACGCCAAGGCGCGCGAGGTCGAGGAAGCGAAGGAGCGTGTCCAGGCCGAGAAGGATCGCGAGGAAGAGCGCAACCGCCGCCGCGCCGAGGCCGAGGCCAAGGAACGCGAAGAGCGCGAGCGCGAAGAGGCGCTCAAGGCGAAGGAAGAAGAAGACATCCGCCGCCGCGAGGAGGAGGAAGCGCGCCGCAATGCGCCGCCCGCCGCCGCCGTTGCCGCCGTGGATCCGACCGATGCAGGCGGTGAGGCCGGTGGCCCCCGCGGCGCCAAGCCGACGACCCGCCGCGAGCCCGAGCGTGACGCCAAGCGCGAAGCGCCCCGCGAGAACCCGCGTGCCCGCGTCGACGACGGCAACCGCCGCGCCGGCAAGCTGACCGTGAACCAGGCGCTGACCGGCGGCGAAGGGGGGCGGCAACGCTCCATGGCCGCGATGAAGCGCAAGCAGGAACGCCAGCGCCAGAAGGCGATTGGCGGTTCTCAGGATCGCGAAAAGGTCACACGCGACGTGAAAGTGCCCGAGACCATCATCGTCTCGGAACTGGCGAACCGCATGGCCGAACGCGTGGCCGATGTGGTCAAGGCGCTGATGAACAACGGCATGATGGTCACCCAGAACCAAGCCATCGACGCCGATACCGCCGAGCTTATCATCGAGGAATTCGGTCACCGCATCCAGCGCGTGTCTGACAGCGATGTCGAACAGGTCATCGATGCGGTCGACGACAAGGACGAAGAGCTTCTGCCGCGTCCGCCGGTCATCACCATCATGGGCCATGTCGACCACGGCAAGACCTCGCTGCTGGACAAGATCCGCAAGGCCAACGTCGTCTCGGGCGAGGCCGGCGGCATCACCCAGCATATCGGTGCCTACCAGGTGACAACCGAATCGGGCGCGGTTTTGTCCTTCCTCGACACACCGGGCCATGCCGCGTTCACGTCCATGCGGGCCCGTGGCGCGCAGGTGACGGATATCGTGGTACTTGTGGTTGCGGCCGACGATGCGGTCATGCCGCAGACGATCGAGGCGATCAATCACGCCAAGGCGGCCAAGGTTCCGATGATCATTGCGATCAACAAGATCGACCGGCCATCGGCCAACCCGCAAAAGGTCCGGACGGACCTGTTGCAACACGAGGTTGTGGTCGAGGCGATGTCGGGCGATGTGCAGGATGTGGAAGTCTCGGCCATGACGGGCCAAGGCATTCCCGAGCTTCTGGAAGCCATCGCGTTGCAGGCGGAACTGCTGGAGTTGAGGGCCAACCCGAACCGCCAGGCACAGGGTGCCGTCATCGAAGCGCAACTCGACGTGGGTCGCGGCCCGGTCGCCACCGTTCTGGTGGAGAAAGGCACGCTGCGTCAGGGCGATATCTTCGTCGTGGGCGAGCAATGGGGCAAGGTCCGCGCGCTGGTCAACGACAAGGGCGATCGGATCAAGGAAGCCGGGCCGTCGGTTCCGGTGGAGGTGCTTGGCCTTAATGGCACGCCCGAAGCAGGTGATGTGCTCAACGTCGTTGATACCGAGGCACAGGCCCGTGAAATCGCGGAATACCGCGCGCAAGCGGCCAAGGACAAGCGTGCCGCCTTGGGGGCCGCCACGACGCTCGACCAGCTTCTGGCGAATGCCAAGGCCAACGAGAACGTGACCGAACTTCAGATCGTCATGAAGGCCGACGTGCAGGGCTCTGCCGAGGCCATCGTTCAGGCACTGGAAAAGATCGGCAACGATGAAGTCCGCGTTCGTGTCCTGCATTATGGGGTGGGCGCGATCACTGAATCGGATATCGGGCTGGCGGAGGCCTCCGGCACGCCGGTCATCGGCTTCAACGTGCGGGCCAACGCGCCTGCGCGGGCTTCGGCCAACCAGAAGGGCGTCGAGATCCGTTATTATTCGGTGATCTACGACCTCGTGGATGACGTCAAAGCCGCCGCTTCGGGCCTTCTGGGCGCTGAAATCCGAGAGAACTTCATCGGCTACGCCACCATTAAAGAGACGTTCCGCGTGTCCGGTGTCGGTACCGTCGCGGGGTGTCTCGTGACCGAGGGCGTGGCCCGCCGGTCCGCCGGTGTCCGTCTGCTGCGCGACGATGTGGTGATCCACGAAGGCACGCTGAAGACGCTGAAGCGCTTCAAGGACGAAGTGAAAGAAGTCCAGTCTGGCCAGGAATGCGGTATGGCGTTCGAGAATTACGACGACATCCGCCCGGGCGATGTCATCGAGATATTCGAGCGGGAAGAGGTCGAGCGATCGCTCGCTTGAACCAGGCCTCCATCTGACATGAAAAGGGCGCCCATTGCGGCGCCCTTCTTCGTTCGACCGTTTCGCCGGATCTGTCAGGCGGCCGCGGCAGGATTAAGTCGCCACACCGAAAGGTTCAATGCGCCGGCAACGGTGACCCAGACCACATAGGGCACCATCAAGACCCCTGCGATGGTGTCGAGCATCAGGAAGGAGACCATGGTTCCGAAAACGGCGATCCAAAGGAAGACGAGCACGACCATGCCCGCACGGATCCTCTCCAACCCGAAAAACACTGGCGTCCACAATGTGTTCAGAGCGATCTGCAAGGCCCAGAAACCCATGCCGTGTGCGTTGCCGTCGAGCATGGCCACTCGCGTCGCCGCATAGGCCGAGGCGAGGTAGAGTGTCGTCCACGCGACCGGGAAGAGCCAGTTGGGCGGGGTCCAGCCGGGCTTGGCCAGATCACGATACCATTGACCCGGCGGGAACATCGACCCGGTGGCCGCAGCCGCGCTGCATGCGAATAAAAAGAGGACAAAGACAGACCAATCCATTCTTGTCCCCTATCACCACGGCCCGGTCAGGCCAATCGCATTCGGCACAGGCATCCCGGCCTTACTGCACCAGCCGTTCGCTGAGGCCGATGGTGGGCAATTCCCCGGTCAACTGTGCCTCATATATCGGCAGGCTCTCGATCACACGCATGATGTAATTGCGGGTTTCCGAAAACGGGATGTCTTCGATCCAGTCGATCACGTCGTCAACGCGGCGCGGATCCCCGAACCGCTCCAGCCATTGCCGCACGCGACCCGGCCCGGCGTTGTAGCCAACGGAGACAAGAATCGGATTCTCGTCGTAGTCACGCATCAGACCGGCGATGTAGTTCGACCCCAGCAACACGTTGTAGGCGGGATCACTGAGAAGGCGGCTCTGTGTGAACCCGATGCCCAGTTCGGCAGCCGAGTCCGCGCCGGTGGCGGGCATGACCTGCATCAGCCCCGCGGCCCCCGCACCGGAGACGACGTTGGGGTCAAATTCGCTTTCACGCCGCGCGATGGACAGGGCGAAGGCGCGCGGGATCGGAAGCTCGACGCCCTCCAGATCCGCCAGCGGATAATAGGCACGATAGATCTCGTGGCCCGATTGCGCTGCGCGCTTTGCGACAAGCAGGGCAAAATGCGGTTCTCCCAGATCGAGCATGAGGTCGCCCATGCGGCCAGCATCCTCTTCGCTGAGGGTCTCGGTGATGTGCGTGAAGAACCGCTCGGCAAGGTCAAGTTGGCCCGCTTCGTAGAGCAACAAGGCTGCGTGGAAATCCGTTCGGCTGGTAAAGCTGGCTGTCGACCACGGACCGTAATCGCGACCGCCCAGGAATTCCGGGTTCACCGGTAACCCGCCACGTTCCCGTGCAAGCTGGCCATAAAAGCTGGATTGGTATTGTGCGCCAAGCGCATAGCCTTCAGCAGCGGCTTCCGCGTTACCGGCGGCTTCATGCGTGCGGCCCAACCAATACCCCGCCCGCCCGACGGAAATGGGCGAGAACACGACCGAGCGGAAATCCTCGAAATGGCCGATGGCTACGTCGTAGTCGCCAAGGCGGAACGCGCAATAGCCCGCGATCCATTCCAGTTCGGCATAGTCGATATAGTCGGTTTCCGGCGAGACATGGTGATTGGCGGCATAGTCGTAGCAGGTCCCATGCTCTCCCTCGCGCATCACGTCACGGGCAAGATCGGCGCGACGCCCTGCCCATGCGGCGGGACGGCCCAACGAGGCAGCACTGGCAGAGCGTTCCGCCATCAAGTCGCCTGCCGTATCCCAGTAACCGGCATTCATGCGCCAGTTGAACCGTTCGTAGGCAAGGCCCGGATTGTCTTGCAATGCGGCGGGCACGGCCTCGATCAGGCCATCGACACCTGGACGCCGCGCCCGCAGGCCAAGCCGCGCTTCCGCCAGCGCGACCCAGCCTTCGGGGACCAGCGAGAACATGGCGCGCGCGCGTTCCTCTGCACCGTTCCACAGCAGGTTGTCCAACCGGGTAATGTGATGCGCTTCCGTCAGGATGGAGCCGTAGGCGCGGTTGAGGTTCTGGGCATCTGTTCCGATCATCACCATGGTGGTCCAGGCGCGGATCACCTCTGCCTCGGCCGCCGCGCGGTCCCCGGTTGCTTCCAACGCGCGCGCATAGGCCAGCGCGCCCGCACCGGTCTGCGGTGGAAATCCGTCGAAATAATCAAGGATATTCTGCGGATCACCGCCTGCGGGGATTGAGGGCTCGCCCTGGCGACGCAGGTAGTCGAGGCCCGGCCAGTCGGGATTGCGATCGAGGAACGCGATGAACTCGCCGAAATCGCCTTCGCCCCGACGCAGCCGTGTCCAGGCCAGAAGGTCCAGCGCAATGGGATCGTCGATGTTCTGCGCCGCCTGCGCCCCGAGGGCGAGATCACCCCCATTATACGCGTCAAGGGCGCGTCCCAGGGCCTCGGAATCCGATTGCGCAAAGCTTGGAGTCGCTCCGGCCAACGAGCAAGACAAGAGGGCCAAGATCAGGCGTCGCATGTCGTGCGGCGTCTCCCACAAACGTTTTGTTACCCGCAGTCAGGATAGGGGAGATCGCCGCCCGTGCAACTCACGAACTTGGCAATCCGACCGGTGCCTTGTATTGGGGCGGGAATTCGCTGCTTCGCGCTCAACAAAGGACAAGTTAGATGTTTCAAGGCTCGATGCCCGCTCTGGTCACTCCGATGACGAATGGTGCTGTGGATTTCGATGCGCTGAAACGCCTGGTCGACTGGCAGATCGCGGAAGGCTCCAACGGGCTGGTTCCCGTCGGCACGACCGGTGAAAGCCCAACATTGACCCACGAGGAGCACGAGGAGGTCATCCGAACGGTCGTGCAGGCCGCCGGTGGCCGTGTGCCGGTGATCGCGGGGGCAGGCTCCAACAACACCGCCGAGGCGCTGCGCTTCGTGCAGCACGCCAAGGATGTCGGGGCCGATGGCGCCCTGGTGGTGACGCCCTATTACAACAAGCCGACCCAGCGCGGCTTGATCGCCCATTACACCGCGCTGGCAGAGGTGGGCATTCCGATCATTATCTATAACATCCCGCCCCGCTCGGTCATCGACATGACGCCCGAAACGATGGGAACGCTGGCCCGCCTGCCGATGATCGTGGGCGTCAAGGATGCGACCGCCGATATCAGCCGGGTGTCCAAGCAACGCGCAGCCTGCGGCAAGGATTTCATCCAGCTTTCGGCCGAGGATGCCAGCGCGCTCGGGTTCAACGCCCATGGCGGGGTGGGATGCATTTCGGTCACGGCCAATGTCGCGCCAAAGCTTTGTGCTGAATTCCAGGCGGCGACCCTGCGCGGGGATTATACCACGGCCCTCGAATATCAGGATCGCCTGATGCCGCTGCACGAGGCGCTGTTCATCGAGCCGGGAGTCTGCGGCGCCAAATACGCGATGTCGGTTCTGGGGCTGTGTTCGGACGAGGTGCGACTGCCGCTGGTGGGTCTGACCGACGAGACCAAGGCGAGGATCGAGGCCGCGATGCGCCATGCGGGCCTGATCAACTAGGCCAAGCCACTGGCAACGGGGCGCGGGAGGGCCTATATCCCGCCCCCATGGCCAAGACATCAGACAATCCGAACTACAAGGTGATCGCCGAGAACCGGCGAGCGCGTTTCGATTACGCGATCGAGTCGGACCTGGAGGTTGGCATCATCCTGCAGGGATCCGAGGTGAAGAGCCTGCGGCAGGGGCAATCCAACATCGCCGAAAGCTATGCCGAGGTGAAGGATGGCGAATTGTGGCTCGTGAACTCCTACATCGCGCCCTACGTGCAGGCAAAAACCTTCGGCCATGAGGAGAAGCGGCGGCGCAAGCTGCTCGCCTCCAAGCGCGAGCTGTCGCGAATGTGGAACGCCACCCAGCGCGAGGGCATGACGCTTGTGCCGATCGTCATGTATTTCAACCACAAGGGTCTGGTGAAGCTGAAGATCGGTATAGCCAAGGGCAAGAAGCTGGCCGACAAGCGCGAGACGGATGCCAAGCGTGACTGGAACCGGCAAAAGGCGCGGCTGCTGAAGCAAAACGGCTGACATCAGCGCCCGGATGCGAGGTCGGAATGAGTTTTTCTGCCAAGATGAATGGGGGGCGGCGCGGTTGATCCACTTGCGTGGGAGGTGCTGCCCGCGTAGGAATTTCGGGACTTTTCGACGGGAGACGCTGCCATGGCCGGGATCATCACGGGAGACGACCCGCAAACCCTTGTCTCGACCGAGTGGCTTGCGGCGCATCTGAACGACCCGGACCTGCGCGTGATCGATGCAAGCTATTACTTGGCCGAAATGGGGAGGAACGCGCGCGCCGAATATGATGCCGCCCATATCCCCGGCGCACGCTTCTTCGATATCGACGATATCAAGGACGCCCGCAGCGCATTGCCGCATATGGTGGCGCCGGTCGAAAAATTCATGTCCCGCATGCGCGCGATGGGCGTCGGCGATGGCCATCAGGTGGTGGTCTATGACGGCATGGGCCTGTTTTCTGCGGCGCGTGTGTGGTGGAACTTTCGCCTGATGGGCAAGATGGATGTTGCTGTTCTGGATGGCGGATTTCCCAAGTGGCAGGCCGAGGGCCGGGAGATCGAGGACATGTCACCGGTCATCCGCGATCGCCACATGACGGTGCAACGGCAGGCGCATCTGGTGAAGGACGTGACCCAGGTGGCGTCGGCCTCCAAGCTTGGGGATTGGCAGATCGTCGATGCCCGCTCGCCCGAGCGGTTTCGCGGCGAAGAACCAGAGGCGCGCACAGGGCTGCGGGCCGGGCGCATTCCAGGTTCGAAGAACGTGCACTATGCGACGCTTCTTCAAGCCGACGGAACGTTGAAAGAGGGCGATGCCCTGCGCGCCGCCTTCGCGGCGGGGGGTGTTGACCTGGAGCGGCGGATCATCACCACCTGCGGGTCGGGTGTGACGGCTGCGATCCTGATGCTGGGGCTGGCGCGACTTGGGCATCGGGACGTGTCGCTTTATGACGGGTCTTGGGCGGAATGGGGCCAGTTCGAACAGTTGAAGGTCGATACCGGATGAGCCCGATCCCTGCGGGGACGGAGGTTTCTTTCACCGTCACCTACCTCGAAATGTCCGACCGGCCCGCTTATGGTCCGGCGCAGCTTCCCGGTGATATCCGGCTGGAGCGTGCCATCGACCCGCCGGTCTGGTTTTTCCTGTCGCTCTACGACGCGGTCGGGCGCGAGTATGAATGGCAGGACCGCTTCGACCAGGCCGAGGTTGATCCGGTGGCCTTGCAGGCTTTTGTCCGCGATCCGGATGTGGTGATCTGGACTGCCATGAAGCACGGATGGCCGCATGGCTTCTTCATGCTGGATTGGCGAGAGGCCGGAATCTGCGACATCGCCTATTTCGGGCTGGTCCCGCAGGCGGTCGGCGCGGGGCTGGGCCGGGCTCTGTTGCAGACCGCCATCGCGACGGGTTGGACGCGAGAAGATGTTGAAAAGATGACGATAAATACCTGCACTCTGGATCATCCCGCGGCGCTGCCACTGTATCAGAAGATGGGTTTTGCGCCCGTGCGCCGGCAAGAACGGACACGCGTCCTGGCCTATGATCGGACGGGCTGACGATGTTCGAAGACCTCGTTGCGCCAGAGCCCGACAAGATCATCCAGCTGATGGCGATGTTCGCCGAGGACTCGCGGACGGAAAAAGTCGACCTTGGCGTCGGCGTCTACCGTGATCCACAGGGTTGCACGCCGGTGATGCAGGCCGTGATCGCGGCCGAAGCGCAGATCGCCGCGACACAGGTGACGAAATCCTATGTCGGACTCGCGGGCGATCCGGGCTTCCATGCCGCGATGCGGGAACTGATCCTTGGTGATGCCGTTCCCGACGAGCGCGTCGCCGTTTGCGCCACGCCGGGGGGGACCGGTGCGGTTCGACAGGCCCTGGAAATGATCAAACAGGTCACGCCCGGAGCGGCGATCTGGATGCCGCTGCCGACCTGGCCAAACCACCCGGCAATCGCATCGCATCTGGGCCTGAGCCTGCGCGACTACCGCTATTACGATGATGGGTCGGGCGGACTGGACCGCGTGGGGATGCTGGAGGATCTGGCGCAGGCGCGGGCAGGTGACGTGGTGCTTCTCCACGCTTGCTGCCACAACCCGACCGGCGCGGACCTGCTGCACGACGATTGGCGCGCCATTGGGGATGTCCTTGAAAAGACGGGCGCAATTCCGTTTATCGACATGGCGTATCTGGGTTTCGCCAATGGGTTGGAGGCCGACTCGGAGGGCACGCGAATGCTGGCCGCGCGCCTGCCGGAGGTCTTGATCGCGGCCAGTTGTTCGAAGAATTTCGGCCTCTATCGGGAGCGTGTGGGCCTGACGCTTGCCATCACCAGCGGACCGGACCCGCGCGCGGCGGTCGCGGGTCTCATGGCGCATTTGAACCGCCAAAGCTACGCTTTTCCGCCGGACCATGGCGCGCGCATCGTGCAGGTCATCCTGGGGGATGTGACGCTTCGGAACATGTGGCGCACGGAATTGCACCAGATGCGCGAGACGATGAATACCAACCGCGCGGAGTTGGCGCGCGCGCTTCGGGCCGAGACCGGATCGAACCGGTTCGATTTCCTTGCGGCGCATCGGGGCATGTTCTCCTTGATCGGGGCGGACCCTGCTCAGGTGGAGGTGTTGCGGCGCGATCACGGTATCTATGTCGTTGGTGACGGGCGCATGAATGTGGCGGGACTGACGCCCGAAACGATGCCGGTCGTGGCGCGGGCGCTGGCCTTGGTTCTGGGTTGACGGAGGCGACGCGGCGGCGTAACCGGCGCCTCTGCGATATGCCTCCAACGGGGGCCAAGTCTCCGACCACCTTGTAAAAACGGAATGAAATCAATGCGTATATTGCCTGGCGTGCTCGCCATGGCGGCCATCGTGGTCGCCTCCAATATCCTCGTCCAGTTCCTGTTCGGCCAATGGCTGACATGGGGGGCGTTTACCTACCCGCTGGCGTTTCTTGTCACCGACGTGATGAACCGCATCTACGGCGCACCGGCGGCGCGGCGCGTTGTTTTCATTGGATTTCTGGTCGGCGTTGCCTGCTCGTTGATCGGCACGCAGATCATGGGCGAGTTCGGGCCGCTTGTAACGCTTCGCATCGCGCTTGGATCGGGCATTGCCTTCTTGACGGCGCAGCTTCTGGACGTTGCTATCTTTGACCGGCTCCGCAATGGCGGTTGGTGGCAAGCTCCTGTAATTTCAAGCTTAATCGGCTCCAGCATCGACACGGCATTGTTCTTCTTCATCGCGTTTTCCGGGGCTTTGGCGGCTGTCCTGCCGGGCGACGTGGCTTGGGCGAACGAGGTTCTGCCGATCCTTGGCGCAGGTCCCGCGGCCCCGCTCTGGGTGTCGCTTGCCATTGCGGATTGGGGTGTAAAGCTTGCCCTCGCATTGGTCGCTTTGGTGCCGTTCCGCCTATTGACCCGCAAAATCATGCCACATGCTGCGTAAAAAGTTTTGACATCCACAAAATCTGTGGCAGCATCATCTCAACAGAAACCAAATCGAAAGGAGGTGATCCAGTGTCTAGAGAGGTATTGGAGAATGGTGTCGGGACAACTTGGGGGGCGCGCCGCTAGGCAATCCGAGGGCGCAAGCCCAACCCAGGTGAGCCAAAGGTCTCTGACCGCGCCCACCTCCTGATTTCTCGAAAAGGGTCGTCCCACGGGCGACCCTTTTTCGCTGTCGAGATGGTTCCGTTCGGACCCTGGATCGTCCCATATGGGACTTCAAGCTTCTGGAGAGGGCACATGCTACGGATCACCGACCAGATCGGGATCGAGGACTGGGAGATCACGGAACAGTTCGTGCGGTCGTCGGGCCCGGGCGGGCAGAACGTGAACAAGGTGTCGTCGGCGGTGGAGCTGCGCTTCGAGGCGGAACGCTCGCCGTCCCTTCCGGGCGCTGCGAAGGCGCGGCTGAAGCGGCTGGCCGGGCGGCGCTGGACCAAGGACGGCGCGCTGGTGCTGTTCGTGGAGGAAACACGCAGCCAGGCGCGCAACCGCGAGATCGCGCGGGAGCGGCTGGCAGAGCTGGTGCGGGAGGCGCTGGTGGCACCGAAACGGCGTGTGAAGACGCGGCCGACGCGGGGATCGGTCGAGCGGCGGCTGAAGGCGAAGAAGGTGCGGGGGGAAGTGAAGAGCTTGCGGGGGAGCGTGGAGGACTAGGGTCGGGACTCAATTGGTCCACCACACGATAGCGGCGGCAAGGCATACCGCTGATAGGAATATATCGGCTCGCTTGTCGTAACGCGTTGCAATTCTGCGGAAATCCTTGAGGCGGCAGAACATGCGTTCAACCACGTTGCGCTCGCGATAGGCGGTTTTGTCATAAGAGTGCGGGTTTTTTCGCGTCGGGTTGGGTGGGATGACAGCCTCACGCCCTCGCTCGGCCAACCAGTTGCGCAGCCGCCGCGCATCATAGGCGCGATCCGCCAGCAGTCGGCGCGGGGTCGGAATGCGCGTCAGAAGCTCGGCCACGCCGGTCAGATCATGCGCCTGGCCTGGGGTCAGGCAGAGCGCAACCGGCCTTCGCGTTTCGTCTGTCAGGGCATGAACCTTGGTCGTCCGTCCGCCGCGTGATCGTCCAATGGCCTGAGCGAACTCCCCCCTTTTCCGCCCGAGGCCGAGCGGTGCGCCTTGACCGATGTGCTGTCGGCGCTGGTCGTGCCAACCCCCCCGGAAGAGCCTGACAAGACGTGGAAAACATCCTCCCAGACGCCCTGCCTGGACCACCGGTTGAAGCGATTGTAGATCGTCGTGCAGGGGCCGTACTCCGCCGGGCAATCGCGCCAGCGCGCACCGGTCCGGAGCATGTGAAGAATGCCGGAAATGACGCGTCGATCATCCACACGCCGTGCCCCGCGCCGCCCGCTCGGAAGGTGCGGCTGGATCGAAGCCCACTGCGCATCGCTGAGCCAAAAGAGGTTCTTTGCCATGAAAATCTCCCGCTTGCTTCCGGCAGAAGTGAATCAGATCAAAGGCCCAAGGGGAATCCGTTAATTGAGTACGAACCCTAGAACCCGCCCATCTTGCAGATGATCTGCCATTCGGCGTCCGTCACCGGCTGCACGGAGAGGCGGGAATTCTTCACCAGCACCATGTCGGCCAGCGCCTCGGTTGCCTTGATCGCATCCAGCGGCACGGGCTTGGGCAGCGGCTCCACCGCCTTGATGTCCACACAGTCCCAACGGTCATCCTCGGTGGTGCTGTCGGGATGGGCCTTGGCGATGATCTCGACGATGCCCACCACGGCCTTTTCCGCCTGCGAATGGTAGAAGAAGCCGCGATCTCCCACCGCCATCTCGCGCATGAAATTGCGGGCCTGGTAGTTGCGGACGCCGTCCCATTCCTCGCCCGCATCGCCCCGGGCCACCTGATCGTCCCAGCCCCAGACGGACGGTTCGGATTTGAACAGCCAGTAGCGCATCAGCCGATCACCTTCTTCCATTCCTCGATCCGCACATCGCTGAACAGGCCTGCCAGCGCGTAGGGGTCCTCAGCGGCGAAGGCATGGGCCTCGGCCATGTCGTCCACCTCGAGGATCAGGAGAGAGCCGCACATGTCGCCGTTTTCAGTCAGAAACGGGCCGGCCATCAGCAATTTGCCGCTGTCGCGCCCGTAGGCCAGATGCGCCTCGCGGTTTTCGAGGCGGACTTTCAGGTGGTCGGGCTTGTCGGTGCAGATGATGGCGGCCAGCATGGGATCACTCCGGTTTGAGGGGGCGCGACAGAAGGTGATCCAATGCGCCCTTGATGTCGAGGGCTCCGTCCGCCAGGGCCGCAACGGTGTCGGCAATCGGCGTATCAGCACCGGACCGGGCCAGTTGACGGGCGGTATGCAGGCCTTCGACGGTGGTGCCTTCGGGCAGGGTATCGCCCCGTGCCAGGGCCTGCCCGAAGCGGAAGTTGCGGGACTGGGCGGAGGTGCAGGTGAGGACCAGATCGCCAAGGCCCGACAGGCCGGTAAGCGTTTCGGGACGCGCGCCCTTCGAGGTGGCATAACGGGTCATCTCGGCAAAGCCGCGCGCGATCAGGGCGGCCCGGGCACTGTCGCCAAGGCCCGCGCCGATGACGGCCCCGGCGGCAATCGCGATGACGTTCTTGAGCGCGCCGCCAAGTTCGGCCCCGGTGACATCGGTGGTGCGATAAAGGCGCAGGGCGGGCAGGCTGAGCTTGCCCTGCAGGAACTTGCCGTGGGTGTCGTCGGCGCAGGCCAGCGTCAGGGCGGTGGGCAGGCCGCTGGCGATGTCGGCGGCAAAGCTGGGGCCGGTCAGTTGTGCTGCGATCGCGTCGGGGCGGTGGCGGGCGACAAGGCGGCAGGGCGTCAGGCCGGTCGCCTTGTGGATCCCCTTGGCGCAGGAGACCAGCTTCGTGGCATGGATCGGCAGGCCGCTGGCCAGAAACGCGTCAAGCGCCTGCGTCGGAATGGCCAGCAGCGCCACATCGGCATCGTATAGGTAGGGATCGCCGGTGACGATGACGCCCGAAGGCAGGACATGGCCCGGCAGTTGCGGCGATGCGGCATGCACCATCAGCGCCCGAGGATCGCGCGCCCAGAGACGCACGGCACAGCCCGCCTTTGCATAGGCAATGGCGAGTGCCGTTCCGAAGGCACCGCCGCCGAAGATGTCGATGCGGTTGATCGGCCCCTGCCAGCCCGCGCTCATGCCTTGGCGCCCTTCTTGCCGGACCCGATCATCGGCGCGGCCTGCGCATCGAGCGGCCAGCGCGGGCGGGCGGACAGGGTCATGTCGTCGATGCGCCCCGCCTCGAACGCCAGCAACCCGGCATGGGCGATCATCGCGGCGTTGTCGGTGCACAGGGCAAGGGGCGGGGCGATGAAGGGAACGGTGCTGACCGCCTCCAGCGCCGCGCGCAGGGTCCGGTTGGCGGCGACGCCTCCGGCGACGGCAAAGGCGGTGACCTCCGCCAAGGCAAGGGCGCGCGCGGATTTCTGCGCCAACACATCGGCGACGGCGGCCTCGAAGGACGCGCAAAGGTCGGCGCGGTCCTGTTCGGTCAAGCCGCCATTCGTCGTCACAAGATCGTCGCGCACGCGCAAGACGGCGGTTTTCAGGCCCGAGAAGCTCAGGTCGCATCCCGGCCGGTCCAGCAAGGGGCGCGGCAGGGCGAAGCGTCGGGGATCGCCCGTTTCGGCCGCGCGCTCGACGGATGGCCCGCCCGGCTGCGCCAGCCCCAGCAGCCGCGCGACCTTGTCGAAGGCCTCGCCCGGGGCGTCGTCGATCGTGCCGCCAAGGCGGATGAAGGCGTCGGGGCCCTCGACCCGCAGGAACTGGCAATGGCCGCCCGAGACCAGCAGCATGAGGTAGGGGAAGGCGATCCCGTGGGTCAGGCGCGGGGTCAGGGCGTGGCCGGCAAGGTGATTGACGCCGATCAGCGGTTTTGCCAGCCCCATGGCCAGCCCCTTGGCCAGCATCACGCCCGACAGCACGCCCCCGATCAACCCCGGCCCGGCAGTGACGGCGATGGCGTCCAGGTCCGCCAGCCCGACGTCCGCCTGCGCCAGCGCGCGTTCCACCATCAGGTCCAGGACCTCGGCATGGGCGCGGGCGGCGATTTCCGGCACCACCCCGCCGAAGGCGGCGTGCAGGTCGGTCTGGGCCAGGACTTCGTTCGACAGCATTTCGACCGCCCCCCCGGTGCCACGCAGGACGGCGGCGGCCGTGTCGTCGCAACTGCTTTCGATGCCAAGGATGGTCAGGGGCCTGCGAAGGGACATGGGAGCCATGGCTTGCCGTTGTAGGGAACTGCCCCGCGAGGTAACACTCCGCCCCATGGCTGTCCACTCGCGCCCGACCGTTCTGCTCACCCGTCCCCGCGCCGCATCCGAGCGGTTCGCGCAGGATTTGCAGGGCATGGAGGTCGTGATCGCGCCGTTGATGGAGATAGTCGCCACGGGCGCGGACATCCGGCTGGATGGCATCTCCGGGCTGATCCTGACCTCGGAAGCGGCGGTGGCCGCGCTGCCGACAAGCCCGCTTCGCGCCTATTGCGTCGGACCGCGCACGGCAGACGCGGCGCGCGCGGCGGGCTTGCTGGCCGAGGAGTTGGGGCCGAACGCCTCCGGGCTGGTGGCGCAGCTTCTGGCGCGGCACACGGATGGGACGCTGCTGCATGTCCGGGGCCAGCATCAGCGCGGTGACATCGCCGCGCGGCTGAGCGCCGGGGGCATTCCGACTCGCGACGTGGTGGCCTATGACCAGCGCGCGGTGGATCCGGGTCCGGACTTTCGCGCCGCGTTGGCCCGCGACGCCCTGCTTGTGCCGCTGTTTTCGCCACGCAGCGCCGCGCTCTTCGCTCAGGCGGCCGATGGGCTTTCGCCCGCTGCTGAACTTTTCGCCATGAGCACGGCGGTGGCCGATGCGCTGCCCGATGCGTTGCGTCGCCAATGTCGGATCATCCCGGCGCCGAACGGCGCGGACATGACCCGCACGCTGAACGCTGCCGCTGCTCTGCGGCGGATTTCCCCCTAGTAGCTGACGGCAGAGCATGACAGTTTGAACCGGGCTGACTCGAGCCCCTATGGTCCCATTTGGGACGAACTAGGCGACATGACAGGTAACGGGAGTTCGCAATCCATGGCCAGAAAATCGTCCAAGAATTCTGGAAACCGGGACAGGATCACCCCAGAGCCGGAGCAGGCCACGGCAGCGGACACGCCTTCGACCGAGGGGGAACTGGGCGGCGATACGGTGCTGGTCGGCGATGGCACGATGGGCGAAGACGCCGTCCTGGCCGAGTCCGACCCCGATAGCCGCGTGACGATCGAACCCGGCGATACGTCCAAAATGGACCGCGGAGAAGGCGATGACGACCTGACGCGGACCGAGATCGTGGACGAGATGGCGTCGAACGACACCGTGACAGAAGCGACGTTGTCCAGCGACAACCTGACCGAACCCACCGCCACTCCGACACCGACGCCCGCGCCTGCGCCTGCGCCTGCGCATGCGCGTGGACCCGGTGTCGCGCCCTTGCTGGTCGGTGGCATTGTTGCCGCAGGCCTTGGCTACGCGGCCGCTTTCTTCGGCCTGCAACAACCCACTCCGGCAGACCCGCCGACCGATCCGGCCTTGACGACAGCCCTGGCCACACTGGATACGCAGGAGCAGACAATCGCAGCGCTGGAAGCACAGATCGCCGCCCTGGCAGCCATCGAACCTCCGGCCATCCCCGAATTGGACCTCTCCGGCGTCGAAGGCGCCATCGCAGGGGTCGCCACAGATGTGGCAGGCGTTGCGGAGCGCCTGGAGGCACTGGCAGCCCGGGTCGGCACTCTCGAGGACCGCCCGGTCTTCAGCGGAGAGGTTGGCGCCGACAATGCCGCAATGGCGGCCGCCGTCGATGCCCTGGAAGCCCGCCTGAACGCGGAACGCGACGCCGCGGCCGAAGCCGTCGCCGCAGCCGAGGCCGCGCGTGCGCAGGCCGCTGCCGCACAAGCCGCCGCGACCGCTGATCTCCAGGCCGCCTCGGAAGCCGCGCAAGCCGCTATTGCCGAAGCCGAGGCGCGCGCGCAGGCCACGGCCGCTGCCACCCGCACGCAGGCCGCGCTGAGCCGATTGCAGATCGCCATGGCCTCGGGAACGCCATTTGCGGACGCATTGGCCGATCTGCCCGGAGCCGCGCCGGACGCGTTGGCCGCCAATGCGGAAACCGGGGTGCCAACGCTGAACGACCTGCAAGCCGCCTTCCCCGCCGCCGCCCGCGCCGCCCTGCCGATCGCATTGCGTGAAACGGCCGGCGACAGCGCCACGGACCGCATCGGAGCCTTCCTTTTGGGCCAGATCGGTGGACGATCGGTCGAGCCGCGCGAAGGCGATGATCCCGACGCGATCCTCAGCCGGACCGAGGCCGCCGTGACTTCAGGCGATCTGGGCGCCGTCCTGGCCGAGGTCTCGGCCCTCCCCGAGGGTGCGCAGGCTACCATGGCAGACTGGGTCGCCATGGTCGAAACCCGCGTCGCAGCCGACGCCGCCATGGCGGAGCTTGCCGCCACGCTCGACAATTAAGGAGAGTGGCTGATGCTCTGGTCCTTGCTGAAGATCTTCCTGTTCATCCTGATTGTCGTGGGCCTGACGCTGGGGGCGACCTACCTGACGGAGATGGGCAACCTTGGCGTCCTGATCATCTTCGGTCGGGAATTCGTCATCACGCCTCTGTTGGCCGTGATCGGATCGCTGGTGCTGCTGCTGGCGGTCTGGCTGCTGTTCCGCCTTGTCGGGCTGTTGGTGGCGACCCTGCGGTTCCTGAACGGCGATGAAACCGCCGTCAGCCGCTATTTCGACCGCCGGTCCGAGCGCAAGGGGTACGAGGCCTTGAGCGAGGGAATGATGGCGCTGGCCGCCGGTGAAGGTCGCCTCGCAATCCGCAAGGCGGAACGGGCCGAGAAGTATCTGGGCCGTCCCGAATTGACCAACCTTGTCGTGGCCCAAGGTGCTGAAATGGTCGGCGACAAGGCGCTGGCGACCAGCACGTTCAAGGCGCTGGTGAGCGATGACCGCACCCGGTTCGTCGGCGTGCGCGGGTTGATGAAACAGCGCTTGGATGACGGCGACACGGAAACCGCCATGAAGCTGGCGGAGCGCGCACTTGCCTTGCGCCCGAAGAATGCCGAGGTGCAGACCACGCTGATGACCCTGCAATCCCGGATGGAGGACTGGCAGGGCGCGCGCGGCACATTGGCGGCGGCGCTCAAGGCCGGAAACCTGCCACGCGATGTGCACAGGCGTCGTGATGCTGTGCTGGCTCTGGCCCATGCCCGCGATGCCATGGCCGAGGGGCAGGTGGTCACCGCCACCCGCGACGTGGCCGAGGCCAACCGTCTGTCGCCCGGCCTGGTGCCCGCCGCCGTCATGGCCGCCCGCCTGGCGGTGGAAGCCGGCAACAAGCGGCAGGCCGTCAAGACCGTGCGCGCCGCCTGGGACCAGAACCCGCATCCTGACCTCGCCGCCGCCTTCGCCGCGATCGAGCCGGACGAGACACCTGCCCTGCGCCTGCGCCGCTTCCGGCAGCTATTGGCCAAACATGCCGGCAAGCCGGAAGCGCAAATGCTGGAGGCGGAACTGCACATCGCCAACGAGGATTTCCCGGCCGCACGAAAGGCGTTGGGAAACCTGACCGAGACCAAGCCCACCGCCCGGTCCTTGACGATCATGGCCGCGATCGAGCGCGGCGAAGGCTCGCCCGATCGGGTGGTGCGCGGATGGCTGGCACGCGCCGTCACTGCATCGCGCGGCGATCAATGGGTGTGCAGCGCCTGCGGCCACGTCCACGAAGATTGGCGCCCGGTCTGCGGAAATTGCGAAAGCTTCGACACGCTGGAATGGGCGGAGGTGCGTCAGTCGCAAGCCGCACTGGCCGGGCCAAGACAGATGCTGCCCTTGATCGTCGGCGCGCTGGAGGATCAGCGCGACGCGGACGAGGCCGAGATCGTGGATGTGGTAGCGCCTGTGGCAGAGAACCCTGGGCCCGTCGCCGCGGAAGCCGAAATGCTTGGCGCGGAGGACGACAACGCCGCGCAGCGAAATTAAGTCTATCCATTCGCGCGGCGCCTTGCTAAGAGCGCCGCCGGTAAGCCGCTGTAGCTCAGCTGGTAGAGCACGTCATTCGTAATGATGGGGTCGGGGGTTCGAGTCCCTTCAGCGGCACCACTTTTCAATCCGAAGATGGTTAGAGACATTCAACCAGGCCCTTTCATGAGTTCCATTTGGCAGGTTCTTGGCCGATTCAATCCGTGCAGGGCCGGGGACATGTCCCCAATTGGGGGAATGATCTGGGGGAGTTGCGGAATACATCCAAGGACGACACCCCAAGCCATGCCTCTGTCAGGCTCTCGGAGCCGGAGCAGAAAACCAAAGGATTAGTCATACAAGTTGGCTGGTCCCGATGGCTTGCAACTCTTTATGGATCCAACTGGTTCGCGCCCGTGATGGGCGGTTGCCGAAATGTCAGTATCGTCGCGGCTCTCGATGGCCTAAGGCGGGCCAGCGGTTGGAGTAGGCGACAGCTCTGTGCTGACCTATATGAACGGTAGCGGGCGCGAAATGTCTGCATCCAATGGAGCTGATCTCTTGATCTATGACACGTCACTCGGATCTGCGGCCCAAACGATCAGATGTATCAGCTGGAATATCCATCGGGGAAAGGGGAACGACGGGCGGCGAGACACCGATCGCACCATGCAGGTGCTTCGCGACGAGGTCTGGCGCGACGGAACGGATGCCCTCTTCCTCCAGGAAGCAGACGAGGAAATGCCCCCGCATCGTGGCATTCTTGATGTGGCTCGGATCGAGGCGGCGACAGGTTTGCGACATGTCCACGCCGATCCGAGCAGCCGATCCTCTGCGCACAGCCACGGCTTTCTGGGCGTCGTTGCCTACTTGCATCCCGAATTCATGATCGAGGCCGTGCGCCTGATCGACCTTGCCGGGCTCTGCCCGCGCGGCGCGGTGGTGATCGACGTGGACCGGATGGGCCGAAAGCTTCGATTCGTTGCCACGCACTTGTCGCTTTCGCAAATGCTGCGTGTCGGCCAGATGCGCACCATCAGCCAGCATCTGCGGCGCATCGATCCAAGGCCGGTGATCCTGTGTGGGGACCTGAACGAATGGCGCCCATGGGGAGGCTTCGCGTTCTCGAAGCGCGTCCTCGGACAGGGCTTCACGGGTCCGGTGCGCGCCACCTTTCCGGTCAGACGCCCGATTCTTCCACTGGACCGGGTGCTGACCAATGCACCCGGGCGCGTGGATCAATTTCAGGTCCTGGACGGGCCGGGCATCCGAATGGCGTCGGATCATCGCCCGATCACGGCGCGGGTGCGTTTGGCGTCCTGAAGCGCAGGATTACCTGCCGGACCCCGGCCACATGCGCGAAAACACGCCGTCTCTCTTGAGGATCGCGTGCTGGAGCGCCGCGCCGATGTGGAGCGCGATCAGCACGACAATTGTCAATGCACCAAAGAAATGCACGGACTTCGCCACGGCGGCCAGCGCGTCCGATCGGGGAACCAGCGAGGGGATCCCCATGGCGTCCAGCGCCTCGATCGGAAAGCCGCCCGCGCGGACACGGACATAACCGGCCAATGGCATGATCACCAGTAGCGCATAGAGCAACCCATGGGTCGCGCCCGCAACCTTGACCTGCCACGCGGGAAGATGCGCAGGTTCGGGCGGAGGCGGATTGCGCCAGCGATACAGGAGGCGCAAGACGATCAGCACCAGAAGGACCACACCGACATTCTTGTGGGAGATGAACAACGTATCTTGAAGCGGGCGGCTCAACCCCTCCTGCACCATGAGAAACCCGACCGGGATCATGCCAAGGACAAGGAGCGCCATCAGCCAGTGCAAGACACGCGCTGGCAGGCGATAAGTTGCTGTCGGATTTGTCATTTTGACCCGCCCCACTATGCTTTATGACAGAACGATGAAATTTGCGATCAAGGGTCTGCCCATTCTTCCAATTTGAGCAAGGGCCAAGCCCTTCGAAATTCCATGTTTTCATCCAATCGGCCCACCAATGCGGCAGGTGCAGATCCTCTTATGCCAGATGTTACTTCGCCCATCAAATTAACAGGCCCCGGCGCTCAATTTCTGGGCGTCGGGATCGTCGGGTTGGGCGCCTTGATCATGCTTGGCGCGGTTGTCACGGGCGATGACCCGTCCCTCGCACTGGCAGTGTCAGTCGTGGGTTATGGCATCGCGTTGGGAGTGGCGCAGTTCGCGCTGCGCAGGACATATCCGCACGCCGCGATCGGCCTTTGCAATGCGGTAACGGTCGTACGGCTGGTGCTGACCTGCGTGGTCCTTGCGGCGGTGTTCGCTTCCTCCCCCGCCGCCTGGCCCGTTTTCGCCATAGCCCTTACGGCCTTCTTGCTCGACGGCGCCGATGGCTGGTTGGCCCGGAGGGAGGGATATGCATCGAACTTCGGTGCACGATTCGATGTGGAGGTCGATGCCGCGCTGGCGTTGATCCTGGCAATCTACGCCCATGTCCATGCCGATGTCGGGGCCTACGTAATTCTCCTCGGCCTACCGCGCTACCTGTTCATCGTCGCGCAATACCCCTTGCCATGGTTGAGCCGCCAACTGCCCGAGCGGTTCAGCCGCAAGGTCGTATGCGTCGCGCAGATATCCGTGCTGATCGCGGTGCTGCTGCCCTTCGTCGGGACGTCGCTTGGCGGTATCACGGTCGGCGTTACCGCACTGGCCCTGATGTGGTCCTTCGCAATCGATGTGCGATGGCTGTGGATGGCGCGCCCATGAAGGCCGCGGTCCTGCGCCAGGCCATGCATCTTTGCAGTGCTGCCCTGGTTCTGCACCTAGTGCTGATCCAGCCGAACCACCCCGATGCCATGGCATGGGGTGCGCTGCTGGCGTTTCCGCTGGAGCTGCCGGTCATCCTCCTTGCGCTGTTGGCCATCGGGAAAACCCGCGCAGCCCTGCCGCTGCGCGCGACCTTGACGCTTGTTCTGGTGCTGCTGTTCGCCTTGAAGGGTGCCGATTTCGTCAGCTTCAGCGCACTTTCGCGAGGTTTCAACCCGGTGGCCGACCTTGCCCTGATCGACGCCTTCGTGCGCCTGCTGGCGGGCTCACTGGGACGCTTTGCAGCAACTGCTGCCGTGCTTGGCGCGATGGGGCTGATCGCCTGTGTTGCCGCGCTGATCTGGTGGGCGACTGGTGTTTGGGCCAGATGTATCGTTTCGCCCGCACAAGCACGCCTCGCGGGGTTGTTGGCGATCCTGCCCGCGACCGTCGGTATTGGCGAGATCGGCCAAGCCATGGGGCGTTGGCAACTTCCGGTCACGCCGCCCGGCGCCGCCTTCACGGCCAGGGTCGGTGTGGAGCGGGTCGCGCTGGTACGCCGGACTTTGGCCGAGTTGCGAACTTTCCGGACCGCAGCCGCGAATGATGCCTTTGCCGGGGCTGCAGGCCTGTTCGATGCAATCGACCGCGATGTCCTGGTGATCTTCATCGAAAGCTATGGCAGAGCCAGTTTCGACACGCCCTTCTACGCTGACTTGCACCGCGAGACATTGGCACGGTCCGAGGCGCGATTGGCGGGGCTAGGCCTCTCCATGCAATCGGGTTTCCTGTCCTCGCCCACCCGGGGCGGTCAAAGCTGGCTGGCGCATTCGACCTTCGCCAATGGCCTGTGGATCAACAACCAGATCAGCTATGCCGCCGCACTTTCCAGTGGGCGCGCGACGCTGTTCCACCATGCCTCTGATGCCGGGTTCCGGACCGCCGCCCTGATGCCGCAGATCACGCTGGAGTGGCCCGAAGCGGACAGGATGGGGTTCGAGAGGGTGCTGGTCGCCCGTGACCTCGGCTACCTCGGTTTGCCGTTCAACTGGGTGACGATGCCCGACCAGTTCAGCCTCGCCGCGCTGGACCGGTTGCTGCGCGACGGTGAAGATCCGCGCCGACTTTTCGCGCAGGTGGTGCTTGTCTCATCCCACGCTCCATGGTTGCCGGTGCCCGACCTGTTACCTTGGGATGCGATCGGCGACGGGCAGATTTATGACGAGGTTGCCGTCTCGGGCGACCCGCCCGAGGTTGTCTGGCGTGACTTGGACCGCGTGCGGGCGCAATACAGACTGGCGCTCGACTATTCGCTGCAAACGGTCTTCGAATATGCCGCCCTGCATGCCGACGACCCGCCCCTGATGATCGTGATTGGCGATCACCAGGCGGCCGAGTTCATCGCGCTTGACGGTCGGGCCGAGGTGCCGATCCATGTCATCGGACCCGCGCCCCTTGTGGCTGCACTGTCGACGGCTGCACCCTTTCCGGGCCTGATCCCGGCGGATGGATCCGGCGTGATCGCCATGGAGTCCATGCGTGATCTTTTGCTGGTCGCATTCATGGCCTCATCCAACGCGGGACTTGCGAATTGATGTCCCGGTCGCTGTCTACCCTGTCCCCCTACATCCGCGTCGCACAGGTCGCGGTGCTGATCGGGTTGGTCGCGCTGCTGTGGTGGTCAGTCGATTGGCGCGCCTCGGCCGACTTGTTGGCGGCGGCGGACCTGCGTTGGTTGGTTGCGTCGGGTCTTGTGCTGTCCATACAGACGGTTCTTTCTGCCCTGCGCTGGCGGATTTCGGCGGCGCGGTTGGGGATCACCCTCACTCCGACGTCGGCGATCCGCGAATATTACCTGTCGCAAGTGGTGAACCAATCGCTTCCTGGCGGCATCCTGGGAGACGCAAACCGGGCGCTCCGCGCGCGCGCGCAGGCAGGCCTGTTCGTGTCCGGCCAAGCCGTCATTTTTGAGCGCGTGGCAGGACAGTTGGGCCTTCTGACGGTCCTGATACTGGGCCTGATCGGCACAGTGGTTGCGCCGACCGGCGTGACATGGCCGTTTTGGCTGCTGGCACCCGTTGCGACCGGCGTGGCCACGGTCATCTGCGTGCCGATCCTTGCTCTCGTGGGCTTGCGGCTGTTCGGGGTGCCCGACACCGGCCTGCGTCGGGTCATCAGCAGTTTCGCCGACACGGTCTTCGCGCCCACCGTCCGGTCTCGCCAGATCGCCCTAAGCCTTGCGACAGCGATCTGCAACGTTGCAGCCTTTGCACTGTGTGCTGCTGCATTGGGTATCGTCTTTCCCACAGGCGTTAGCGCCGTGCTTGTGCCCTTGATACTGTTCGCCATGGTCGTTCCGCTGTCGATCAGCGGCTGGGGCCTGCGCGAAGGCGCCGCCGCGGCACTGTTCCCACTGGCTGGCGCGACGGCGGCGGAAGGCCTGGCCGCCTCAGTTGCCTTCGGCCTTGTCTTTCTCGCAACGGTGCTGCCCGGATTGCTGGTGCCATGGCTGCGGCCAAATGCACCTTTCTTTGGGCAACCGAGAGCTACCTTCAAGCGTTGAAACGACTTCCCGCTCAAATGTCCCTTCAATTCCCCTCGCGATAGAAAGAGCCCAAATGACAGAATTTGCCGCGATCACCCGCCGCAATATCCTTGCCACCGGAGCCGCCGTCCTTGGCACTGCCAGCTTGTCCCCCCGCCTTGCCATGGCGCAACAGGCGGAGGTCAGCCTGCAATTGTCTTGGTTGCATTCGACGCAGTTTGCCGGAAGCTACATCGCGCTGGACCGCGGGTTTTGGCGTGAGGCCGGTCTTGACGTGACCTTGCTGTCGGGGGGGCCGAACGCGCCGGTGGAGCCGCCCGTTGTGTCCGGGACAGCGCTGGTCGGAATATCCGCCGCCGATTACACCGCCGCCGCCGTGGAACAGGGCGCGCCGTTCAAGATCATCGGGGTGGCAATGCAGAAGAACCCCTTTGCCATCACGTCGCTAGCGGCCAATCCCGTCAACGTGCCCGCCGATCTGGAAGGCAAGCGCATTGGCATGGCGCTGGCCAATACGCCGGTTCTGCAGGCGCTGTGCACGCTGAACGGTGTCGATTTCGGCGCAATCGAGATCGTGCCGACACAATATTCGCCGCAACCGCTGGCAGCGGGCGAGGTCGATTGCCTGCTTGCTTGGGAAACCGACTTGCCCGTCGCACTGACCGTGCAGGGTATCGATAACGTGACCATGCTGCTGGCCGATCACGGCTATTCCGTCCATTCGCAGACCTACATCACCACCGAGGACAGTCTCGCGACGCGTCGGGCCGATGTGGTCGCCCTCATGGCGGGAGAGGTGCGCGGCTGGAACGTCTACCGGGAAGATACGGACGCGGCCACCGACCTGACGCTGAGGATGTTCCCAGATGCCGGCCTCGATCTGGAGACGCAGCGCCTTCAGGCGGCACGGCAGGTGCCGCTGATGTTCTCGGACCTTACGGATGCCAACGGCTTTGGCTGGTGGACGGACGAAACGGTGGCCGCCAATATCGGAACGCTGGCACTGTTGGGCCGGACAGTGACGGCCGATCTTTGGGACCGCTCTATCCTTGAAGAAATCCACGGGGCCTGATCGCGCGCATGTCCATTTCCGTCGTCTGCACCGGCCTGTCCAAAACCTTCGACGCCCACGTCGAGGCGGTGCAGCCGTTGGACCTGAGCTTCATCGCGGGCCAGACCACGGCGCTTGTCGGCCCGTCGGGATGTGGCAAGTCAACGCTTCTGCGAATGATCGCGGGGCTGGAAGAGCCAAGCGGCGGCACGGTGTCCATCGGAGGGTTGCCGCCGTCGGAAACCTTGCGAAAGGCGAACCTGTCGGTGGCGTTCCAGGACCCCTCTTTGCTTCCGTGGCGGTCAGTGCGCCGGAATATCGAACTGGCACTTACTCTTGCGCGGCGTCCCATCGTCGCGCGCGATGTGGACCAGTTGATTAGGCTGGTCGGCCTTGACGGGTTCGGGGATACGCGCCCGGCCGAATTGTCGGGTGGCATGCGCCAGCGCGCGGCCATCGCGCGGGCCTTGTCGACCCGGCCCGACCTTCTGCTGTTGGACGAACCGTTCGGCGCGGTGGACGAGTTGACACGTCAGCAATTGGCCAACGATCTCCCCGCGATCTGGGAGGCGCGGGGGACAACGACGATCCTCGTGACTCATTCGGTCAGCGAAGCGGTGATGCTGTCGGACCGCGTTGTGGTCCTGTCCGCCAGACCGGCGGAGGTCGTGGCCGACATATCGGTCGACTTGCCCCGTCCCCGCAGGGCTGAGTTGACCCGCAGTCAGGACTTCACCGAGATCGTGGATGCCGTCTTCGCAGCCCTTGCTGAAGGCATGGCCGAGCCGCAGCCGAAAGCCGCGCAGTGACCGCCGCCGACCCCGCCCTACCGTTCACGCATTGGCCGCGCGCGGTTCTTGGCCCCGTGGCAGCCCTTGTGCTGTGGGAGGTGGCGGGCCGCGTTCTGACAGACGCCTTCGTCCTGGCTCCACCATCGGCGATTATCGGCTACCTGGTCGGGAACGTCGGCCTGATCGCTCGCGCCCTAGGTGTGACGCTGGCCAACGCGGCAGCGGGCTTCGTCATCGGCAACGCCGCTGCCGTCCTGCTGGCCACGCTCGCCAGCGTCTGGCCGCGCAGCGATGCGATGATCCGGGGGCTGGCGCTGGTGGTCTTTTGCCTGCCGCTGGTGGCGACCGGACCGATCCTGCGTGTAATCTTCGGCCCCGGCGACTGGCCACAAATCGTTCTGGCTGCTCTGGCGGTCTATTACACGACGCTGATCCCGCTGCTGGTCGGCCTGCGCGCGCTACCCTCAGGCTGGCTCGACCTCGTGCGCAGTTATGGACGCGGGCGGATGGCTGCTCTGGTCCATGTGCGCGCCATGGCGGCCCTGCCCTATCTGGTGGCGGGCTTGCAGATCGCAGCCCCCGCTGCCCTGCTGGGCGCCATGGTGGGTGAGTTCACCGGTGCGGAGCGCGGCATGGGGGTGCTGACGGTGCGCGCCCTGCGCGCGATGGATGTGGAGATGACATGGGCGTTGGCCAGCGTAGCGACGACCGTCGCAGTTGTGGGCTACCTTGCGATCGGATGGCTGGCCCAAAGGTATCTGAAAGACGACCCGCCAATAATTCTTGCCGCGCCGCCGCTGGCCAGCCGTGCAGCCAATCGCTTTGCCGGGTTGGCAACGCTGGTATGCGTGACGATTGGCGCGCTTTTGCTGTGGTGGGGTCTGTTGGAGCTTCTTGACCTGAGCCCGTTCTTTGCCAAGCGCCCGCTGGACGTGCTGGATTCACTTGTGTTGGCCCCTGACGCCGCCGACACCCGCGCGACGCTGACCACGGCGCTCGGGGATACGGCTGTGTTCCTGCTGCCCGGCTACCTGGCCGGATTGGCGATGGGTGCAGGGCTCGCGATACTGATCGTTTTGGTTCCACGCGCAGCCGGCACCGCAATGCCGCTGGCCATCGCGCTGCGATCGGTGCCGATCATCATCACCGCGCCGCTGGTGGTCTTGACCCTTGGGCGCGGGGCTGTGGGCACCGTGGTTCTGGTCGCAATCATGGTGTTTTTTCCCACATTCGTCGCTTGCATGCATGGGCTGCGGCAGGCTCCGGGACAAGTTATCGACGTCTTCAACAGCTATGCCGCCAATCGGGGGCAACAACTGCTGCGGGTGCGCATTCCCGCGATGTTGCCTGCCTTTTTCGCCGCGGCACGGATCAACGTCCCCGCCTCGATCCTTGCCGTCACGGTGGTGGAGTGGCTGGCGACGGGAAACGGCATCGGCAGTGTCATGGCATTGTCGGCGTCGCTTTCGGATTATGACATGCTGTGGAGTGCGGTCTTCGTGGTGACTGCCTTGTCCGCCCTGGGATATGCTGGAGTAGGTGCGGTCGAAAAGCGCGTGCTTGCAGCCTTCGCGCCGGAGCAGTTGCTTTGATCCCGCGTCCCGCCGCCTTCGCCATTCCGGGCGATATCACCACCATGACCGGGGGCTACATCTACGAGCGCCGCCTGCTGGAGGAACTGCGCAAGCTTGGACATGACGTGCAGCATATCGAGCTTGGGGCATCGTTCCCCGATCCCACACCACAAGATATGGATCACGCCGTCAGAACGCTTTGCGCCCTCGATCCTGCCCGCGCCCTGATCCTTGACGGATTGGTTCATGGGGCCATCGACACGGACGGCCTTGCCTGCGTCCACGCACCGATCGTGGCGATGATCCACCACCCACTGGCACTTGAAACCGGCCTTGACGCCGCGCGTCGCGATCACCTGTTCCGGACCGAGCGCGCCAATCTGGCGCTCGCCCGCAAAGTCCTCGTCCCCAGCCCGCACACCGCACAAATCCTGTCGCGCGACTACGCGGTTCCGGTCGACCGGATCACCATCGCGCAACCGGGCGCAGCGCAACCGACGGCGCCACGCGCTCCGACGCAGCTGCCACTGATCCTGTCTGTCGGGATCCTGCATCCCCGTAAGGGGCATGACGTGTTGTTGCAGGCGCTCGCGTCGCTGATGGACCAACCCTGGCGCGCGGTTATCGTTGGGTCACCGCACGATCCTGATCATGCGGACGCTCTGCTGCGTCTGGTGGACGACCTGCGTCTTGGCGACCGCGTGACCTTTGTCGGACGCATACCGCAGGCTCAACTCGACACTCTGTTCGCCGAGGCCACGATGTTCGCGCTGGCAACCCGTTATGAAGGCTATGGCATGGTGTTCGACGAGGCTTTGGCCTGGGGTTTGCCGATCGTTTCCTGTGCCACGGGCGCCGTGCCCGGCACGGTCCCGTCTGAGGCGGGTCTGCTGGTGCCACCCGGAGAGGCCGCGCCCCTTGCCGAGGCGCTGGCGCGGGTGCTGGACGATCCGGCATTAAGAGCGCGCATGGGCGACGCAGCGGCACGCGCGGGTGCCGCCCTGCCCGGGTGGGCGGACACTGCCCGGCGCGCAGGGCGGGTGCTTGACGCCCTTTCCAATGCGTGACGGTCAGGGTTCCGCCGCAGCGATCGGCCGCTCGCTCCGGACCTATTATGACGATCCGGCGCGGATGCAGCGCATGGATGCCCTCCACGCGCAGTTCGTGCCAAAGGACGGATTGGCGTTTGATGTCGGCGCTCATGTCGGCGACCGGACCGCCAGCTTCCTGCGGCTTGGCGCGTCCGTCGTGGCGCTGGAGCCGCAGCCCCGTGTCTTTCGCGCCTTGCGTCTGATCCATGGCCGCAAGGCTGGGGTCAGACTGGTCCCGGAAGCAGTTGGGTCCACTCCCGGCCAGATCGCGATGCGGATCAATTCCGGCAATCCAACGGTTTCGACCCTGTCAGATGCCTTCATCGACGCCACGATCGGCGCGCCCATGTGGGCGGGTCAGGTCTGGGACCGCTCCATCGCCGTACCAGTCACCACGCTTGACCGACTGATTGCGCAGCACGGCAATCCGGATTTCATAAAGATCGATGTCGAAGGGCACGAGTTGGATGTCCTGATGGGCCTCAGCCGGCCCGTGTCGGCACTGTCCTTCGAGTTCACCACAATCCAGCGCGCGGTGGCTTGCGCATGTCTCAAGCGGCTGGGCGCGCTCGGAGCCTATGCGTTCAACCTCAGCATGGGCGAGGAACATAGACTTCGGCACACGCGCTGGGTCGATGCGGCGCAGATGCAAGCGGAGTTGCTGAACGTGCCCGATGCGGCCAATTCCGGCGACGTCCATGCCCGGCTTTTGTAAGAGCAGCGCTCCATACCTTGCGCATCAAGTTCGTGGGCCATCCAGAAGGCGCACGACCATCTCGGTCGCCTCCAGCGCGCCTTCGAGCAAGCCACCGAACTTGGGCGCGGTTTCGGACCCGGACAAGACCAGGCGATTGCCCCAAAGGCCGGTCGCGGCGGGGGGCAGGCCATAGGTGGGTTGGACCTGCGGGCCAAGGGCATCCGCCGGTGTCGCAGTAAACGTGTCATAGGCCCAGTCCTTGATGTCGAGTGCGATCAGACCCGCCGCCTCTGCCCCGAACAACCGCCCGAATTGCGTGATGACGTTCCGGCGCAGATGACCCATGTCGCGACGGGCAAATGCGGGAAGCCCGATGAAGCCGAAGAGCGCCCCTAACCGTCCATCGGCGGGCGAGGCGTCATGGATTTCGACCATCGGGCCAAGGCGGCTCATCGCGTCGCCGGACAAACCAATCGCTCGCCAGAAGGGGTTCGAGTAGATGGCCATGACCTTGGCCTGACCGGCCATCCATGTCGGAACGCCTTCCATCGACGACAGCGCCTCGGGCGATAGGGGCGGGTCGTAGGACAATCCAGCCGACAGACGCGGCGGCAAGGCCAACACCACGCGCTTGGCCAAGAGGACCTCGCCATCGGCGAAAGTGACGGCGACTTTTCCGTCCTGTTGTGCGATGTGGCGCGCCTCCGCGTTCAGGCGTTTGCGCGAATCGGGCAGGCGACGCTCCAGCGCGTCGGTTACTGCTGACATGCCGCCCACCACGCGAACTGCACCCTGCATCGACGCAAGGCCTCGCCCACGCTGAATCTCCCCCACATGATCCTCGTAGGTTTGCGCGCCTTGGCAGTATTGAGGAAAGGCCTGAAGGCCCAATCGTTCAACAAGAGCAGCCATGCGCGGCTGACCCGGCCAGAACCATGTCGGCCCCATGTCGAACCGCTCTCCGTCATGGGTGGTCGCGCAAATGCGCCCGCCGAAGCGGTCGTTTGCGTCGGCCAGAACATAATCCTGTCCGCGCCACTCCAAGGCATCCGCCAGCGAAAGGCCCGACAGGCCACCGCCGAGGATCAGGGTCGAGGTGTCCATCGAGTTTCCCGGTCGTGGTCCGTCATCATGACCGAATGAAGCGACGCCGCCAAGCCGTCAGGAGCGCGCACAGGGTTGGGCAAAAGGTTGGGCAGTGCGCTGCGCAGGCAGGATCACGCTGCAGCCGCGATCCGCGCGGTAAGGGATGCGCATTGGCACAACTCGATCAATATCGTGGAGCTGTTCGGCCACGACAGGTCCAACTTGCAGATCACGGTCGTGATCGGTGTGCAGGAACCGGGCGCACTGGACACGACACGGATCGTGGCTGTCTTCCCCCAGTGGCAGGTCACTATCGTGCCCTGGGCGGGTGGTCACGCTGCGCCAAGCCGTGATGGCGGCAAGCCGACGGTGATCGCCAATGTGGCGGTCCCAGTCCCGCTGGATCTGGAGGTTGCCCGATAACCGGCCTGCGCTTCAACTTCAACTTCGACATGGGCATGGGCAACGACCAAGACGGGCAGGATGACACGAAGACCGCCGCCCGCGCGAAAAAGGACGTGATCCGGCACTCGGCGTCTCCAATGTTCGAGGCCACCGGATTGAGCCATGAAACGATGCGGGTACAGGTCACTACCGGTGTGCAAAAGTCCGGCGATGTGGATTGCGCCGCCTTGATCGAAGGCTTGCCGCGCGGTCGCACAACGGTGGCAGCGGTTTTCGGCGCGCTTGACGTGAGCAATCCGGACACGGCCGGGTGCTGGTGATCGCCTCTGCCTCGCTACGGGCAATCTTGCCGAAGCAAGCAGGCTAGACGGCCTCGTTCAGCATCCGCGCGAAGGCCTGCGCGGCGCTGGTCGGGATGTCATCGGCTCGGCTCATGACCCCGACCGCACCAATGGTCTGACTGAGCGGGATATCAAGCGCCACAAGCGCCCTCGCTGCGACGTCGGCCGCCACGACACCTCGACTGATGAACCATACCGCGTCCGGGTGGCGATCGAGCAGCCCGCGCGCAACAGGGGCGGATGTGGTTTCCACCCGCCGCTCGAACAGCAACTGTCCGGCCGCGATCATGGCTCGGGCCACGAGGGGCCGGATGGCAGAGTGCCGTGGCGGGTAGATCGCAAGGTAGCCGCCCAATTCCGCCAGCGTCGTCGCCTTGGTCGGCGGGGTTCCGGCACCCGCGACGATAACCACCTGTTCGGAATAAAGCTGTCGAAACGTCAGGCCTACCATCGTCTCGGGCCGCCCCAGCCGTCCGACCACCAGATCCAGCGCCCCGCCGCGCAACTGCGCCGTCAGGTCATGGTGTTGCCCTTCCTGGACCTCGATCAACGTATCGGGTGCCTCGGCGATGAAGCGGGACACTGCGTCGGGCAGGATCGTGCCCGCGACGGACGGCAACGCGCCGATCGCGAGACGGCTGGACTGTTCGCCACCCCGCACGGAACGAAGCGCGTGGCGCATCGCGGCGGTGCTTTGTTCGGCGAATTGCAGGAACACCTCGCCGGCGGCAGTCAGACGCACACCGGCGCGGTCGCGGTCCATGAGGCGGGTGCCCGCGATCTCCTCCAACTCCTTCAGGGTCTTCGAAATGGCGGGTTGTGTCAGGCTCAGTTGTTCGGCCGCACGCTTCAGACTACCGGCGCGCGCGATGGCACTGAACGCCTCAAGATGGCGAAACTTGATACGGCGATCCATTGCATACCCATTTCGATAACTTTTCTGGCCAATAACTCATTTTTCATTGCCGTTCCAGTATGCGACCATTCTCTGGGGAGGACGTCATGAAAACTCAGGTGGCAATTATCGGTGGTGGGCCGTCCGGGCTGCTCTTGTCCCAGATTTTGCATGTGCATGGTATCGACAGTATCGTGCTGGAGCGGAAGACCAAGGAATATGTCCTTGGCCGCATTCGCGCTGGTGTTCTTGAGCAGGGACTCGTGCGCCTGATGGAGGAAGCGGGCTGCGCCGAGCGCCTCCACGTCGAGGGGTTCCCCCATGCCGGCACTCTCATATCCTATGGGGACGAGATTTTCCGGGTGGATTTCACCGCCCATGTCGGCACGCCGGTGATGGTCTATGGCCAGACCGAAGTGACCCGCGACCTCTATGCCGCGCGCGAGGCGGTGGGCGGCAAGATCGAGTTCGAGGTCGAAGACGTGGTGATCCACGGCGCGGATACGGACGCGGCGTTCGTGACCTATTCGGTGGACGGCACTACGCGCCGGATCGATTGCGATTTCATCGCCGGATGCGATGGCTTCCATGGCGTCAGCCGGAAGACGATCCCTGAAGATGTACGCAAGGAGTACGAGAAGGTCTATCCCTTCGGCTGGCTTGGCATCCTGTCCGAAACACCACCGGTGAACCATGAAATCATCTACGCGAATTCGCCCCGCGGCTTCGCGCTCTGCTCCATGCGAAACGCAAATCTCAGCCGCTATTACATCCAGTGCGATCTTCAGGATGACGTCGCGAACTGGTCCGACGAGGCCTTCTGGGCCGAGTTGAAGCGCCGTATTCCAGCGGATCAGGCGGCGAAGCTGGTGACCGGCCCGAGCATCGAGAAATCCATTGCCCCCTTGCGCTCCTTCGTGACCGAACCGATGCGCTGGGGCCGCCTGTTCCTGTGCGGCGACGCCGCCCACATCGTGCCGCCGACCGGGGCCAAGGGCCTCAACACCGCTGCATCCGATGTGCATTACCTCTGGATGGGGCTACGGCGTTTCTACGATGAAGGGTCCAGCGAAGGGCTCGACGCTTATTCCGGGAAGGCGCTGGCACGGGTGTGGAAGGCGGAGCGGTTCAGCTGGTGGTTCACCTCGATGATGCACCGCTTTCCCGATCAGACGGATTTCGACCTCAAGATGCAGGTCGCCGATCTGGAATTCCTGCGCGGCAGCGCCGCCGCGCAAAAAGCCATGGCCGAAAATTACGTTGGCCTGCCCTATTGAAGGAGAGCCGCCTGTGATCGACCGATACGATGCCGGCATGAAAACCCGCCGCGAGGTTCTGGGCGATGATCATGTGGACCGGGCCGAGGCCGCGAAAACCGCTTTCGACGCGCCGTTCCAGACGATGATCACCGAAGGCGCGTGGGGTACCGTCTGGGCCGATGACACCATCAGCCGCCGCGAACGCTCCATGCTGACGCTGGCGCTACTGGCCGCGACGGGAAACTTCGAAGAGATACCGATGCATGTCCGCGCCACCGCCAATACCGGGGCCAGCACGGACGACATCATGCAGGCATTTCTGCATGTCGCGATCTATGCGGGCGTGCCGAAGGCAAACCATGCCATAAAGTTGGCCAAAGTGACCTTGGCCGAGATGGAGGAGACGAGATGACCGAGCTTGACTATTATGCACCGCGGGAGCATTCCCGCCACCCTGCGGCCCTCACCCCGCGGTATCGCAGCTCTGTCGCGCGGTCTCCAAATCAGCCGCTGTTGCGGATCGAAGCGGGCGCTGGCGAACGCCAGGGCCCAGCCTTCGGCCATGGCGCCATCGGGCCTCTCGACCACAACCTGATCGCAAATTTCACTCATGGTGGCGAACCGGTAGGGGAGCGGATCATCGTTCATGGCCGGGTCCTCGACGAAAGCGCGCGCCCGGTCCCAAATACGCTGGTGGAAATCTGGCAGGCCAATGCTTCGGGACGTTACCGACACAAGAAAGACACTTTCATGGGCGCGATGGACCCGAATTTTGGAGGCTGTGGGCGGACGCTGACCGATGCGGACGGCAATTTCCGGTTCCATACGATCAAGCCGGGTGCCTATCCTTGGCCGAATGGCGGCAACAACTGGCGACCTGCGCATATCCATTTCAGCGTCTTTGGCAGCGCATTTTGCCAGCGGCTGATCACACAGCTCTATTTTGAAGGCGATCCCCTGATCCCGATCTGCGACATCGTGCAAACAATACCCGATCCGCACGACATCGACATGCTGGTCGCAAAGCTGGACATGGACACAACCGTGGCCTTTGACAGCATCGCATATCGTTTTGACATTGTGCTGCGGGGTCGCCGGTCCACTCCCTTCGAAAACCGGAAGGAGGGGAACTGATGCCCCAGTTGAAAGAGACGCCCTCGCAGACGGCAGGGCCCTATGTGCATATCGGCCTTGCGACCGAGGCTGCCGGGTTCAACGTGTTCCCGGCTTTCGGCACGGACATCGCCGGGCCGGATGCGGCGGGTCAGCGCATCCGGATCGAAGGTTCAGTCCTGGATGGTGAAGGCGTGCCGATGGCCGATGCCCTTGTGGAAATCTGGCAAGCCGATGGCGAGGGATGTTATCCCGATGTCGCCACCAATACAGGCTTTACGGGCTTCGGCCGGGTGGTGCCAGATTTCAGCAGCGGCGATTTCGCCTTCGAAACGGTGAAGCCGGGCATTGCCGATGGATCCGCGGATGCGCCGCATCTGAACCTCTGGATCGTGGCGCGTGGGGTCAACCTTGGCCTCAACACGCGCCTTTATTTCGATGACGAAGCACGCGCCAATTTCTCCGATCCGGTGCTCAACCTTGTTGACCCAGCACGTCGCAAGACCTTGATTGCCACTCGAAGCGATCGCGAAGGGATGCCCGCCTATCGCTTCGACATCCGCATTCAGGGCGACAAGGAAACGGTGTTCTTCGATGTCTGATCCCAAACCCTGCATTATCTGCGTGGCCATCACAGGATCTTTGCCGACCAAGGCTGTGAACCCGGCGGTTCCGATTTCCATTTCCGAGCAGGTGGAATCGACCCAGGAGGCGTTCGAAGCTGGTGCCACGATCTGCCATGCCCATGTGCGCAACGCGGACGAGACGCCGTCGTCGGACCCACAGAAATTCGCTGCCTTGAAGGAAGAACTGGAAAAACACTGCCCCGGCATGATCGTCCAGTTTTCCACGGGCGGACGGTCCGGCGCCGGCAAGACGCGCGGCGGCATGCTGCCGTTGCGCCCGGACATGGCGTCGCTGACAGTTGGGTCCAACAACTTCCCCAATCGCGTCTACGAGAACCCGCCCGATCTGGTGGACTGGTTGGCGGCAGAGATGATCGCCTACGACATCAAGCCCGAGATCGAGGCCTTCGACCTTGGCCATATCCACCACGCTGCCCTGATGTTCCGCGACGGACGCATCAAGGATCAGCCCTATGTGCAGTTCGTGATGGGCGTGAAGAACGCGATGCCGGCTGACCGCGACGTATTCGATTACTACGTCAAGACGATGGAGCGGCTTTTGCCCGGATCGGAATGGTGCGCAGCGGGGATCGGGCCGCAGCAGATTGTGCTGAACGAATGGGCGATCACCTCGGGAGGTCATGCGCGCACCGGGTTGGAGGACAACGTGCGGCTGGACCGCAACACGCTAGCGCCCTCCAACGCGGCGCTCGTGCAGCGCGCGGTCGAGATCTGCGACCGCGTCGGACGGCCCGTGGCTACGGCTGCGCAAGCGCGCACAATCCTTGGCTTGCGTGCGGCCTAGCGACCAAAGGATATTCTGAGTCGCATCCGGCCGGTTCGGCAGAAACCACACCGGGGCGCCACCCTTCCCGCGAATCGTCTTCTCTGCAAATCTGGCGGTTGAAGACGGGAGAGGTGGCCGTAGGTGACGCCAGCGGAAACAGCAACTTTGTGCATTGTGGCCTTGATCGGCCATCTGATGGCGCTGTTCTGGCTGTGTGTCGAAAACTACGATGTCGACCTGTCGCGCCAAAAGATCTACGACCTGCCGATCAAGGATCCGCAAGTGCGTCGGGAGTTGAAGAATTCATTGCATACGCCACTTCACGCGGCGATGCTTCTTGGCGCGCTTCTGCTTGGCCTTTTTGAATCACGAAGCCTTGTATCCTTTGTTCTGACGGTGCTGCTGACCGCTATCTGGGCCAAGATCTGGCACTATGTCTCACACCGGGCATTTCATCTCAAATCTCTACACTGGATTCATGCGAAACTTCATCGCAGCCGATTGTCGAGGCCCTTCACCGCGCCCAGCTTCTCACTCTCGGAGAACCTGGTTTTCGGTCTTGGAATCATCGGTGGCATGGCGCTGCTGGGCCTGTGGCTTGATCTGAACTTCTTCAGCATGGCCGCGTGGTTCGTCGGCTACCTGATCATCAATTCTTATGGCCACGCCAATTACGAGATCCGGGGCGAGACCTTCATGGAGTTGAAGGGCATCATCCTGACCTCGACAGTCTATCACGCCCTGCACCACAGCCGTTATACTTGCAATTGCGGGCTGGGGATCCGAGTCCTCGACCGCCTCTGTTTGGCACCGAGTGGCCCGATAGCGCGGCCATTTTCGATCAGGTCGTGGTGGCCAAGACGCCGATGACCGCCCTGCGCGACACAATAGAACCCGGCGGGTATTCGACGTGACGCCCGCGATGTTGGCGGCGCTGGAAGGCGTGGGACGCCCGGTGCGGTTCGGGCCGGGTGATATCCTGCGCCACAAGGGGGCCTTCGCCCCCGATATGCTGCTGCTGCAATCGGGTAAGGTCGACGTGATCCTGTCTGAAATGGAAGATGTCCACCTGACGACCGGGCCCGGAACCATCGTGGGCGAGATCGGGTTCCTGACGGGAAAAGGCGCAAGCGCGACTCTGCGCGCTGTCACGGATGTAACAGCACTTTCCCTCGATTCCATGGCGCTTGGACGGATTCAGCACGGCAATCCGGCTGTCGCAGCGGATGTGCTGCGCCACCTCGCGGGCCTCATGCAGTTCCGCGCGCAGCAGAACGAGGCTTTACTCGCCGAACTTATGCCCCAGCCCGGCGATGGCGGATTTGAGATCATCCGCTGTTCCACCCTCGATCAGCTTCGGATCGCGCAGAGGGTGCGTTACGATGTCTTTTGCCTCGAATTCGGCCGATCCTCGCCTTATGCCGACCCGGTGGAGGGGACGATCGTCGACGACCTCGACCGCAATGGTGCATCCTTCGTCGCCTACCATTCCAGGCAGGCGATCGGCACGATGCGGGTAAACCTGGGTCGCGATGGCGATTTCGGTATTCTGCCGGAGCTTTATGGCATGGCAGATACGCCGTTCTCGATCCATAACAGTTCCGTCATCACGAAGTACGCGATCCGCGAGGCGTGGCGCGGTGGTAGCGCATATATCCGCCTGTTCGCCGCCATCGGCACTTATGTCCATGCCTCAGGCGCGCGGGCGATCTTCATAGACTGTGTGCCCGACCTGGCGCGATTCTATACCACCATGGGCTTCACCCGCACCGCACCCGATTTCATCCACTACGAAAACGGATTGTCGGTGCCGATGGTTCTGGACCTTGATGACTACCAGCGCCGGATGTCGTTCGCCGAACGGTATCGACGGAATCGCTGGCATTAGGGCGGACGATTAAATCTCTGTTCATGTCCATCCGCTATTCCCGACCGTGAAGCCGCAGGATCGAGGTTATGGCAGACAACAACCTTCGACCCATTATCATCAAACGCAAGAAGGTGGTCAGCGGTGGGGGCCACCATGGCGGCGCGTGGAAGGTCGCCTATGCCGATTTCGTCACGGCGATGATGGCGTTTTTCATGCTGATGTGGCTGCTCAACGCCACCACGGAAAACCAGCGCAAGGGGTTGGCCGACTACTTCAGTCCCACCGTTCCCGTGGCCCGGATCTCGGGCGGTGGCGACGGCGCCTTCGGCGGAGACAGCCCCTTTTCGGAGGAGGTCTTGCCGCAGGACGGAACCGGCGCGACCAGCCTGCGTCCCACGGAAGGACGGCAGGCTCTGGGTCTGGACGGCACAGACTACGACGCCGAGGAGGATGAGTCCAGCATGGCCGAAATCGAGGAGGCGTTGACCGGCGAAGGTGGAGACAGCGCCGTCAGCGAATTGGCCCGCCCCCATATCGAAACCCGATTGACCGATGAAGGTCTCGTGATCGAGGTGTTCTCCCGCCCCGGCGCGCCGATATTCGATGCCGAAACAGGCCAGCCACAGCCGTGGCTGGGCGATCTGGCTGCGACCATGGCAGACTTGTTCGGAACCGTCACCAATCGGGTCGCGGTCGAAGCACATATCGCGGCCGAACCGCTGGTACGTGCCACCGCAAGCGGCTGGCAACGCACGACCGAGCGGGCGCAAGCGATGCGCGGCTTGCTGGAGTCCGGCGGGCTGAACGCGCAGCGAATCGCGCGGGTCACGGGCCATTCCGACCGGGAACCGGTGGTGGCACCGCCGATCTCGCCGCGCAACGAGCGAATCGAAATCATCCTGCTTCGCAATCGGCGCTAGGTGCAAACACCCACGGAAGTACGGTGCATTTTAGCCGTTAGGGCGTCCTTAAGGTCTGCGCCCGCATTGTGACGGCAATTCCAGATGCAGCAGAAAGGCGCATGTGATGACAATTTCCTCTTCGCTGAATGCGGGTGTAGCGGGCCTCTCGGTCAATGCCAGCCGCCTCGCAACCATTGCCGACAACATCGCAAACTCGGGAACCAACGGATACAAGCGCGCTGTCGCGGATTTCCATTCCATGGTCATCGATCAGGGTAGTGGTGTCTATTCCGCAGGTGGTGTCCGCGTCACCACCCAACGCCTGATCGACCAGCCCGGCGCGTTGGGCACCACCAACAACCCCACTGATCTTGCCGTGCGCGGCCGCGGCTTTCTTCCGGTCACCACGGGATCTGCCGTCGGGGTCGCGGCAGGTGCCGATCTGCCCTTGTTTCTGGCGACGACAGGATCCTTCCGGACCGATGCGGAGGGTTTCCTGCGGACGCCCACAGGCGTCACGCTCTTGGGCTGGCCTGCCAATCCCGATGGCAGCATTCCCAGTTTCCCACGTGATACCGGAGCGGGGCTTGAACCTGTTCGTGTCAACGTGAACCAGTTCACATCCGAACCGACCACCCGTATCTCTCTCGGTGTGAACCTCCCGGGCACCGACAGCAATGCCGAATCGCCCGGTGATATCCGGCAACTTTCGGTCGAGTATTTCGATAACCTTGGCACATCACAGTCGATCGATGTCACGTTCACGCCCGATGTTCCCGCGCTCGGCGATCCCGCCACAAACACCTGGACGATCGTTATGCGCGACAGCGCATCCAGCAATGCGATCATCGGCGAATACACGGTCCTGTTCAATGACAGTCGCGCGGATGGCGGCACCATCGCCAGCGTGACCCAAGGCTTGCCACCGGTTGGGAGTGCATGGGATCCCGCGACCGGCGTATTGACGGTGGACGTACTTGGCGGCCCGATCGAAATCAATATCGGCGCCGCAGGTAGCGGGGCCGGGCTGACGCAGCTTTCGGACAGCTTCGCCCCTACGGCGATCTCCAAGGACGGCTCACCGGTGGGTAACCTCGTTTCGGTGGAGGTGGATTCCAACGGCTTCGTGCACGCCAATTTCGACGTTGGAATTACGCGAACCGTTTACCAGATCCCATTGATCGATCTGCCCAACCCAAATGGCCTGATTTCCCACGATAACCAACTCTATTCGACATCAGCCGAAAGCGGCAGCTTCTTCCTGTGGGACGCCGGGGACGGACCGACCGGCGACATCGTAGCCTATGCACTGGAGGAATCCTCCACCGATGTGGCCGCCGAGCTCACTCAACTGATCCAGACGCAACGGGCATATTCGTCCAATGCCAAGATCATTCAGACCGTGGACGAGATGCTGCAGGAGACCACGAACATCATCCGCTGAGGCGTGGATGACCGTTCAGGGTGACCCCATGACATGAGCATTTCATCCACCCTTTCCAGCGCCCTCAGCGGGCTGACGGCGTCATCCAGGGCAGCGGAGGTTGTCTCTTCCAATATCGCGAACGCGATGACGGACGGTTACGGTGTCCGCAGGCTCGACACGGCGTCCCGACAGGTCGGCAACAACGGATCCGGCGTGCGCGTGGTTGGTGTCACGCGACAAGAGGATGCGATCCTCGTCGCGCAGCGCCGCTTGTCCGGTTCGAATCTCGCCGCCACGCAGACGACGTCTGATTTCATGGCCCGGTTCGAAGCAATGATCGGCAGTCCGGACCAGCCGGGAAGCCTGTCTGCCCGAATGGCAGAGTTCGAGGGGCGCCTCGTCTCTGCCGTGAACAATCCATGGAGCGGGGCACAGCTTTCCAATGCCGTGCAAGGGGCACAATCCGTCGCCGAGGCGCTCAATGACCTGAGCAACGGGATCCAGGACGAACGCCTGCGTGCCGATGCCGACATCTCGCGCGCGGTGGGCCGGATCAATTCAGCCCTCGAAGGTCTGGAGGAATTGAACAAGCGCATTCTCTCCACCAATGCGAAAGGGGGCGAAATCGCTTCCTTGCTGGATGCGCAGGGTCAATTGGTCGACCAGATCGCACCGTTCATTCCGCTTCAGGCCCGGCGTGAAAACAACGGAACGCTTCACCTCTACAGCACCGACGGGCAGGTCCTCCTCAATCACCGGGCCGCGACCCTGGGGTTCGATCCCGCATCAGGCATGGACCCCTTTCTCACGCTCACGGATGGCCATCTTTCCGGCCTGACGGTGAACGGAACGCCGCTGCGCCTTGAGGGTGCCCATCCGGCGTTCGAGGGCGGGCAACTCAGCGCGATGTTCCAGCTGCGCGACGGCCTCGGGCCGGGCGCGCAGGCCAAGATCGATGCCGTCGCCCGCGACCTTGCGGCGCGTTTCGATGCCGCCGGTCTGGACGCCACGCTGGCGCCTGGCTCGCCGGGTCTGTTCACTGACGCCGGGGCCGCAGTCGAGGCAGTGAACGAAATTGGGCTTGCAGGTCGATTGCGGGTGAATGCCGCAGTGCTACCGTCGCAAGGCGGCGCCGAATGGCGCCTGCGCGACGGCCTTGGTGCGGCGGTGGAAGGCCCAAGCGGAAACGCCACCTACCTGACCGCCCAGTTCGAGGCCTTGTCCGCGACACGCACACCTGCGTCCGGTGGTTTCTCGAGCACACCGCGCAGCATGTCCGGCCTGATCTCGGAAACACTCTCCATCGCGGGCATGAATCGCTCTACCGCCGAATTGTCGTTGAGCCAGTCTTCCGCCCGGCACACCGCCCTTATGGCGGCGGAGTTGGCGGGCGGTGTCGATACCGATGACGAACTGCAGAGACTCCTCAAGATCGAACAGATGTATGCCGCCAATGCCCGCGTGATCTCGGTCGCCGAAGCGCTGATGGACGAGTTGATGAGGATTGCACAATGACGATCGTAACGTACGGGGACATGGCGCAGCTTCAGACCCTGCGCCGGGATGGCGCCACCATGAAAACCGCGCTCAGCCGCCTTACCAGCGAGCTGGCGAGCGGCCGCGTGGCCGATCTGGGAAAAGCGCTGGGGGGCGATTTCTCGACCCTCGCCGACATCACCCGCAGCCTGCGACTGAATTCCGCATTCAGCGCATCTGTCACCGACGCCGCCATAGCGGCCGAGGGTCGGCAATCCGCACTCGGGCGCTTGTCGGCAGAACTGGAAGGATTGGCTCCGGGAATCCTCGCCGTGACAGGTGCGGGCAGTCTGACCGATCTGCAGTTGAAACTTGCCAATGGGACCGAACGGTTCGAACAGGCTGTCAATGTGTTGAACACCCGTCTTGCCGGGCGCAGCCTGTTTTCTGCAGACGTCCCGGACCAACTCCCGTTGATTTCGGGTGCAGATATCATGACCGAGCTTCGCGCGGTCGTTGCCGGTGCTCCGGACGCTGCCACCATGGTCGCCGATGTAACGGCCTGGTTCACCAACCCAGGAGGCGGGTTCGAGATGATCGCTTGGCAAGGCGGGGCTGGTCAGCCGCCCCCCGCATTGTTGAGCGAAGGGCAATCCGCAGAGACTGGCGTGACCGCGCTCGATCCTGCGATCCGCTCCAGCCTGGCCGGTCTGGCCATCGTGGCGCTGGCTGCCGAACAAGCCGTCCCGCTGCCTGAATCCGAGCTGCGCGCTCTGGCCACATCCGGTGCCCAACAGGTGCAACGTGCAGAAACGACATTGATCGGGCTGCGGGCGCGGCTTGGTGCACAGGAAGCCCGCATCGAAGAAGCTCGCGTGACCTCGGAAGCGACCCGCGCCAGTCTCGAGATCGAATATGGCCGCCTCGTCGAGGCTGACCCCTACCGCACCGCAACCGAACTGCAGTCGGTCAATACCCAGCTTGAAACCCTTTACATCTTGACCGCGCGGATGTCGCGCTTGAGCCTGACGGAGTATCTTTAGGTGATCCGAACCCTCGCACTGCTACTCGTTGTCCTGACCTCGGTCTCGGCGGCCTCTGCCACGCCTATCCGGATCAAGGATCTCGTCGAATTCGATGGGGTTCGGGGCAACGACCTGGTGGGCTATGGCCTCGTTGTCGGCCTCAATGGCACAGGCGACGGATTGCGCAATGCGCCCTTCACGGAGGAGATCATGGTGAACATCCTCGAACGCCTTGGCGTGAATGTAACGGGCGAGCAATTCCGGCCACAAAACGTTGCCGCAGTGATCGTCACTTCGACCTTGCCCGCCTTCGCGCGCCAGGGCGGCCAGATCGACATCACCGTTTCGGCAATCGGCGATGCCAGCAGCTTGTTGGGGGGCACTTTGGTGATGACGCCCCTGACCGCCGCAGATGGAGAGATCTATGCGGTGGCCCAAGGGGCGGTAATCGCGGGCGGGGCGTCCGTGGCAGGCGAAGGCGCACTGGTCGTGCAAGGTGTGCCGACGGCCGGAGTGATCCCGGCGGGCGCGCGTGTCGAACGCGAAGTCGCCTTCGATTTCACCGAGATGGGGCAGATCCGGTTGGCGTTGCGATCCCCGGATTTCACCACCGCCGCTCGGATCGAGGTCGCGATCAACACGGAATTCGGACGCGGCGTCGCGGTAATGCTGGACGCAGGAACAGTTCTTTTGGACATTGGACGGACCGAGGCCCGTTCGCCCGCCCATGCTATCACCCGCGTGGAGAATATACTTGTCGAGCCGGAAACGCGGGCGCGCGTCGTAGTTGATCAGCGCTCAGGAACCATCGTCATGGGCGAGGATGTTCGCATAAGTCGTGTGGCGGTGGCGCAAGGCAACCTGACCCTGCGCATCGAGGAAACGCCAATCGCCGTCCAGCCCAATCCCTTCGCAGAGGGGGAAACAGTCGTCCTGCCGAGGACGGAGGCCGGTATGATCGAGGAGCCGGGAACCCGGCTTGCCGAAGTGTCCGGAGGAACGTCATTGTCGGAGGTCGTCGGCGCGTTGAACGCACTTGGTGTTTCGCCGCGCGACATGATCGATATCCTGTCGAGCATCGAAGCAGCAGGCGCGCTCCACGCAGAATTCATTGTTCGCTAGCGCCTCAAGGCAGCGGCGATCGGCGTAAGGTCGGTGCTCGTCTACGCGACTCTGCTGCCGTTGCGGCGGTGAAAACCAATCCGGGATAGCCACGGCCCATAGACCGAGGACGCAGGAACAAAAGCCCGGCACAGAGCCACTGTGCCGGGCTGATCGTCAAGACGATTGGCGGGTCTATCGGAGCCGCTTCACCACCATCCGCGCCAATGGTCCCGGCAGGGATTTTAGGATCGCGACCCGGTCTTCCCGTGCAAGCGTGCGGATCAGTCGCGTCACGATGGCCGGATGTTCATCGGCAAGAGTTGCGACATCCGCAAGTGCTGCAAGTCGCATGTCAAGGCTACGTCCAGTGGTCGGATTCGGACTGGTACTTGGCGCGCGGGCCGGACCTGATACAGAACTGGCCGGCGCAGCATCAGCGGAGCGCGGGCGGGCCGCTGTCTGGCCGTCCTGCTGGGCCGCTGGTCCTGAGCCAGGCACCACTTTCCCTTGCTCGCGCAACCTCTCCAACAGCTTGTTGTGATGCCATGCTGCGCGATCCGGGTCGATGGCGACAGGCGCGTCCGCTCTTCTGCCGGAGGCCTCGGGCTGTCCCTCTCTCAACCGGGCGAGCGCCTCGGGACCAAGCAACGCGGAAAGGATGCTCATTTTTTCAGCCCGAGAAGCGGGCTTGCCAATTGGTGGGGACGGGGTAGCCATAAGAGAATCCTCGTTCAATGGGTGAAAGTCGGCGTCAGAAATAACTTCGAACCAACGCACCGGTGATTAGCGCCCACCCATCCGCCACAACGAAAAAGGCCAGTTTGAAGGGAAGGGAAACGATTGCAGGAGGCACCATCATCATGCCCATCGACATCAGGACCGCCGCAACGACGAGGTCGATGATCAGGAACGGCAAGAAGATCAGGAACCCGATCTGGAAGGCGCGTTCCACCTCGCTCAACATGAAAGCGGGGATCAAGACCGAGGCATCGGGATCGGCTGCATCTGTGCCGGGGCGTAGCTCGGAAAGGCTGAAGAGAGTTGATTGATCGACCCGGTTCAGCATGAAGCCGCGAAATGGCTCGTAGACCAGGGGAATGGCCTGCTCGGCCGTCAACTCGTCAGCAAGCAGTGGAACGACGCCGACGTTGTATGCCTCCTCGAATACCGGGGCCATCACAAAGTAGGTCAAGAACAGGGCGAGGCTCACGATCAACATGTTGGGCGGCGATTGCTGAAGACCGATGGCTTGCCGAAGGATTGACAGGACGGTTACCACGAAGGGAAAGCAGGTGACCATGACAGCAAGACCGGGCGCGAGGCTCAGCACCGTGATCAATGCGATCAGCTGCAAGCTGCGCGCGGTCAGGCTGCCGCCATCACCGAAATCGAGGGTCACCTCCTGGGCCGACGCGACACCCGGCAACGCCAGCGCCATAATCAGCAATATGACAGCGAAGAAGTCAGTTCGACGCATCGCCATGGTCCACAAGGTCAGTGACGCGCACAGCCAACTGGCCGCTGCGATCGCCATCCAGTTCCACCAACTCACCCTCGGCGATCAGTTTATCGCCGACCCAAAGGCCGACCTTGTCCTCGACCCGACTGTCGAGGGGCAGGATGGTGTCGGGATCCATGGCCAGCATCTCGGACAAGCGGGGGCGGGCCTTGCCGACGCAGACGCGGATTTCGATCGGGACGGAATGCAGCGCCGAGGCACGGGCGGATTGGGCGGACATGTCGGACATCAGGCGGCTCCTCGGGAGAACGTGGACTGTGCGGAATCGAAGGCGGTAGCTCCGGCGGAACTCGATGAGCCAGACTGAGCCTGGAAGCTCGCGATGGCATCAGCGATGCGGTCGGCAGCACTTGCGAGGTCGATATCACGTCGTTCCGCGCCCAGACGAAGGGACACCTGCCCCTCCGCGAAGGCGGGTTCAGGGCGGACCACCATTCCGTCGATCCCTTCGCTTTCCGCAAGACGCTCCAGAGACGGACAGGTCGCAGGAGCTGCGTGAAGCTCGATCCCGGACCGGGACGCGCCGTTTGCGAGTGCGTCGAGTTCCGCCAGAACACTGGGCAGGACAGCCGCCGCCGCCAAACGGGGAAGAAGCGTGGCGACGATGTCTTCAAAGAATGGGCCCAACGCAGCAAGCACGTCGCGGCGTGCGGTCTCGTAGGTCAAGGTCGCTTCCTTCAGGTTGCGCGCCAGGTCAACACTGATCCCGCGTCGCTCTTCTGCCTCGGCGCTGGCGCAATCGGCCCATCCGCTCTTGTAGGCGTTCTCGTAGGCCTCCAGCATGTCGATTTCGGGCATGGGCGACGACGCTTCGGTCTCGCTCCTTGAAGGCTCCGAAACCGGGAACGCATCCGGCTTGTCGGATGCGAAATCCTCCAATGCGAGGGCGCGGCTCATTGCGGCACTCCGTCATCTTCGTTCATCCAGCTGCGCAGGATCTGAACCGTTTCTTCTTCCCGCTCCTGGATCAGGAACCTGAGACGATCGACAGGGTCCATGTCTTCGAGGTTCTGTTGCAGGTCCGGCGCCATTGCACCCGACATCATCATCGGCAATGCATCATCGAAGGCGACGCCCATTGTGGAGAGCTGTGGAAGGCCATTGCCAGAGGCGGCACTGTCCGTTTTCATGTCACCTGATCCTGTAAAATCCGTCTCGGTCGCCATGGGCAGAGCGTTAGGGTTGAAATTCGCCCCGGCGCCGTTGCCGTAGGGCGCGGGCAGGCCTGCGACCGGCTCGAGCTGTGGCAATCCACCGGTCGTGCTGGCAGCGGATGATGTCCGCATCAACATGGGTCGGATGAGTCCGAAGGCGATCCCAAGCGCGACAAGCGCCAAAAGGGCCGTTTGAACGATGCGCCCGAGGTCAACGTTGTAGCGGTCGGCGAACCCCGAGACGGTGAGGTCGGTGATGGCGGCTGCGTCGAATGCCATGGACTGGATCGTCACGAGGTCGCCACGCTCCGCATCGAAGCCGACGGCCGATTGCACCAATGTCGTGAGCGCGGCGATCTCTTCTTCGGGACGTGGCAGCGTTTCCGCCACGCCGTTGGCGCCAATCGTCTCGACCCCGTTGAGCAGTACGGCGACAGTGATGCGCCGCACGGCGCCTGGTTCGCGCTCAATCTCCCGTTGCAGTTCCGACATATCAAATGTTACCCGCTCGCGCGATTCCGTCGCCTGCGCCGACGAACCTTCTCCTGACGCCCCCGCGCCATTGGGCAGGTTGGACGCCACCGTGACGCCAGACCCAGCGCCATCTGTGGTCGCGTTCTCCGATTCTTCGGTTTCGGTCGCGATGATCACGCGACTTTCAGGGTCGATCACACGTTCGAGAATTGTCTCGCGCGCGTTCTCCAACTCGACCGAGACCTGCACCACGGCATTACCAGGCCCGACACGCGCGGCCAGCAAACGCTCGATGTTCAACCGAAGCTGATCGGCCCGGTCGGCAGCATCAGCTGCGGGCGTCATCTGCTCGTGCCCGCCCATGACCTGTCCCGAATCGGCGTCCATGATCGTCACATTGTCGGGACTGAGGCCCGGCACGGAGGACGCCACAAGGAACCGAAGCGCCTGGGCATGGCCCGGAGCGAGGCCTCCGGCAGCCGGGCGGATCGCGACAGATGCTGTCACGTCACGCATGGGTTGGAACGGATCGGCAGAAGGGTTGGCGATGTGGACGCGGGCGGCCCGGATCGCGGGGGACGACAGGATGGTTCGCGCAAGCTCTCCCTCCTTCGCGCGCCAATAGGCGGCGTCGAACATTTGCGACGTGGTCCCGAAGCCTGACAGTTGATCGAGCAATTCATAACCTTGCGGACCGTTCGCGGGCAGCCCTTCGCCCGCCAGAGCCATTCGCAATGCATCCCGTTGCCTCGCGTCCACGAGGATGGACTCACCTTCAACACGATATGCCACGCCACGAGCCGAGATGGCTTCAACCACCTCTCCGGCGGCGGCAGGATCAAGGCCGCTGTAAAGTAGGACATATGACGGCTGCGACGCGATGCGCGTCAGGATCAGCAGAACCACCGCAAGGGCTGCGAGACCGCCGATCAGCAGTCCGCGACGGCGTCCATCCAACCCATTCCAAAGCTCCAGCAGCGTGTTCACCGCATACCCTTTCGCATCGACCCGTTCTGGCCCGTTGACGTCAGACATACCCACCGCACGATTAACAATCGGTTAGTGCCTTGCCGCTAAAACGATGAAGAACGAAACAAGATCGTGTGTGCCATGGCCGATGTTGAAAAAATCGAAGAACCCAAAAAGAAGAAGGGCTTACTGATCCCGCTGCTTTTGGGGGTGATTCTTGCCGCAGTGGGCGGCGGCGGCGCATTCTGGGCGGTGACCCAAGGCCCCCTTGCGCCTTCTGCGGGCGCTACGGACCATGATGAAGGCGGCGACGACGGGCACGGCGACGGCCATGCCGACATGGGGCCGGTCGATGCTGTGTTCATCGAGCTCGAGACTTTGGTGATCTCGCTCGGAGCTGCGGAATCGAACCGCAATCTGATCTTTTCCGCAGCGCTCGAGGTGCGGCCCGAATATCTGGGGGAGGTCACGCAGCTGACGCCGCGGGTAATGGATGTCCTGAACTCCTACCTGCGGGTCATCTCGATTTCCGAACTGAGCGAGCCGACCAGTCTTGCCCGCCTGCGCGCGCAAATGCTTCGGCGCATTCAAGTGGTCACTGGAACCGGTCGGGTCCGCGATCTCCTGGTAACGCAATTTCTGGTGAATTGATGAACATTCTGCTGAACTACGGTGCCGATTTCCTTGTCATCCTCGCGAGCCTCGGGGCCATGGCCTATTGCATGGTGCTGTCACGGCGCCTGTCGCGGCTGAGCAGTTTCGACAAGGGGTTGGGCGGGGCAATCGCCGTCATGTCCGCCCAGGTCGATGAAATGAAGGCCGCCCTGCGGGAGGCCAAGGCAGGGTCGGACGGCGCAGGCAGCCAACTCAACGACCTGGTCCACCAGGCGCGCGAAATCTCATCCGAGTTGGAGATGATGATCGCCGCTTGCCACGATTTCGCGGAGGAGGCGATTTCGGTGCAGGTCCCCGAGGCAGATGCAAATGGTGCTGCCACGCAAGTGCTGGTCGACGACATCGCATCCACCCCGGACAAGCCGGACACCGCACCCATGTTCGGCACGCGCCGATCTGCTGTTGCGAAAGCAGAGCCGACGCCTTCGGTCGAGCCATTGTTCGGACGGCGCAAGTCGGCGGTTGGTTGACCCATGGCGCGTGCACCAAAACCACGCCGATTGAAACGCGGCGGTATTCTTCTGACCCTCGGGCTCCTGTTCGCGGCCTCGGTGGTGCTTCGCCTCGGCACGATCGATCTGTCTTTTGTCTCGGCGGCAGAGGCGTCTGATCCCGAGCCCATTACCTCGCTGGCAGGCCCGACTGCACCGATCCGCGCCGCCCTCGATGAGGTGAACGCGCTGCGCGACCGATTGGCCGCCCGCGAGGCGGAACTCGATGACCGCGAGCGCGCGGTAGAGGCGGCGCAACTGCTGATCGAACAGCGGCTGGCGGACCTGGAAGCCGCGGAAATCCGGCTGGAGACACTGATCCAGACATCGGACACGGCCGCCGAGAACGACCTTGCCCGCCTGACCCAGGTCTACGAAACGATGGACCCTGCCCAGACCGCCGCGCTTTTCGCCCAGATGGACCCGAACTTCTCGGCTGGCTTCTTGACCCGCATGACCCCGGCCAGCAGCGCTGCCGTAATGTCAGAACTGGAACCACGAACGGCCTATGCGATCTCGGTCATCATCGCGACGCGAAACGCCGCTGCGCCGACGCTTCAGGCTCCTCCTGAATAGGCCAAAGCCAACACCTTTTCTTAACCCATAGCTGCCAGATCTCTTCGCAGCGCAGGAGAACCCGCCATGCTTGGAATCGTTGGAATTGTCGTCGTGTTGGGAACGGTGTTCGGCGGCTACAAACTGGCTGGCGGCAAGTTCGGCATCATCGTCAAGGCCCTCCCGTTCGAAATGTTGATGATCGTGGGCGCGGCACTGGGTGCATTCCTGATCTCCAATGACAAGGGCACCATCAAGGCCACGATCAGCGGACTGGTTCGGGTGTTCAAGGGGCCGTCCTGGAAGGACGCGGACTACCGTGACCTGTTGTGCCTGCTGTTCGAATTGATCCGTATGCAACGCCAGAACGCCGTCGCGGTCGAGGAGCATATCGAAAACCCCGAAGGCTCCGAGATTTTCGGGCGCTATCCGAAGATCCTGAAGGATCACGAAGCGGTGGAACTGATCTGCGACACGATGCGGTCGGCGGCGATGAACTACAATGATCCGCATCAAGTGGAAGAAGTTCTGGACAAGCGGCTGGATCAGAACAAACACCACCAACTGCATGGCAGCCACGCCATGCAGTCTGTCGCCGATGGGCTTCCCGCCCTTGGGATCGTCGCCGCCGTTCTGGGCGTGATCAAGACGATGGCATCTATTGATCAACCTCCCGAAATTCTGGGCGGGATGATCGGCGGCGCGTTGGTGGGCACTTTTCTGGGCGTCTTCATAGCCTATGGTTTCGTCGGTCCGTTCGCCGTGAAGATGCAGGCCGTGATCGAGGAGGACCATCAGTTCTACCTCATGATCCGCGAGGTACTCATCGCCAACCTGCATAACCACGCCACCAATATCTGCATCGAGGTCGGGCGCCAGAATGCACCCCATCATGTTCGCCCCGCCTTCAACGACCTGGAGGAGGCATTGCGCGGCCTCAAGCAAGCCGCATGATCCGGTGCGGCCTTTTCGCAGTCGTTGCCTGCGGCTTGCTTGCAACGCCGGTTCTTGCGCAAACCGTGCGTATCCAATCCGGTGACCATCCAGGCTTCACGCGACTGGTCCTGGCGATAGGGGCTGATCGCGACTGGCAGCTGGAACAGCAGACGCCCGAGGAATGGGCATTGACGCTCGACCCACCCGTCGATGGCTTCGACGTCACCGCCGCGTTCGACCTGATCCAGCGCACGCGCCTTGCGGCGCTCAGTGGAGCGGACAGCCTGTCGCTATTGCTGTCGTGTGCCTGTGGCGTCGAGAGTTTTCGGTTCGACGAGCGGTTTCTTGTCATTGACATCACCGATCCCGATCCAAACACCCCACCGCCTGAGGAGCCGACCTCGCCTGATCTTGCCGAGCGCCAAGCCGCAGCGGCGGCCCTTCCGGACCTCGCCGAACTCCTCGCCACCCCGACAGGCCTGCCATCCATCGTTCCCCGGCCACAGTCGGCTCCCGCCGATGCCGATCCACCCATTGCGCCTGCGCCCTCAGCGGTAGCCGGAGCAACCGAGAATCCGCGACTGGCCGAAGCAGCTGAAATCATGGCCGAGCAATTGGCCCGTGCTGCCGCGGCAGGACTTCTCGACGCGTCCCTGAACCAGCCGATGACCATCGGTGATCCGCCACCTTCGCATGATGCTACTCCCGAACCGGACGAAGTCCATGCTGCCGACCCGATGCCGGATCCTGCGGAGGATCACGCAGCCGGGACCGAACCATTTCCGTCCGGCCCCCTGCCGATCCGGGCCGAAACGGCGTTCGACACCGCCATTCAACTCGATCTGCCCATGAGCCCGCACCATGACGCAGCAGGGTGCAGTGGCACGCCGTTCGACATGCGCGACTGGGCGTCGGGAACCCGATTTGATCACGAACTGGGTACCCTGCGCCAAGCCCTCTTCGATGAGAGGGATGTCCTGACACCCGAGGGCGCAACCAATCTGGCCCGATACTACCTCTATTACGGGTTTGGAGCGGAGGCGCACTATTGGCTCTCGGAACTTGATACGCCCCCCGAAGACCTGCTCCACGTCGCAGCGTTGGTAGACGGTGCGGCAACCGCGCCATTTCCGGATGTCGAAACGCCAGCGGCTTGCTCTCAAGGGGAATTGTTGTGGCGATACCTGGGCGGCTCCGTTCAGATGGAACTCACGTCGGACGACACCGCCGCCCTGCAGCGGGCTTTCGGGGACTTGCCCCCCGGCCTGCGCGACCTGATGGGTCCCCGGCTTGCTCGGCAACTTGCGGAAGATGGGCTCGTCGGCACTGCGCGCAACATCCGCGACGTGGTGGAACGGGGCGGCCGCGTCGATGCCGCAATCCGTCAGGCGCTCGATTTCGACCTTGGGATCTCGCCTGCGACAGGCACGGACGACACTCGTTCGGCCCTGGCAGAGGCGCTGCGCGACGATGGCGGTGATCCAGTTTCAATCATGGCGCTTGCCTTGGCCTTCGATCGCAGTACTGGCCAACGTCCCGCATCTTCCCGCCTCGTCGCGGCAGAGGCGCTTCTGCGGGAAAACGGAAATGGGCCCGAGACGGGAAGGCTCTGGCATGAAGTGCTTCTGGGCCATGCAGCGCTCGGGCAGATCGACCAGGCCCTGAACATGCTGAACGATCCCGCCCGCATTGGGGACGCTCACGACCGGGCTCTCACCGATCTTTTCGCCGACCGTGTCATGGTGGGCGATACAGCGGCCCTTGTGATCCTCGCCCACACCCATGGTGCAGAGTGGCGACCGGAAGGTTCCGCCGGCGGCAGGGTGCAAGTGCAGGCCATCGCGGCGCTGCGCGAGGCGGGGCTGTTCGAAGCGGCGCAGATCCTGCGCGATGTCCGTCGGCCCCTGATCCTGCCTGCTCCTGAAGCCGACCCCGCCGACGCGGAAGATGAGACCCTTGCCGCATGGCGCGCACGAAATTGGGGACGATTGGCCGAAACCGCCACTGGCCCCCATGGCGACATCGCCGCGCGCATGGCTTCTCTCGCATCGGCCGATGCTGCGCCGGGCGATCCGCAGGACACCGCCCTTGCATCGACAGGCCCGGATCTGGACGCAATGGCGGAGGTCGTCCGTGACAGCCGCGACCTGCGCGCCACGGTGGCTGATCTTCTGTCCCGTCCGACCCCTCCCTGATCCCAGTAATTGCAAATCATATCGGACACCGCAGAATGCGCATTCGTCGCACACGAAAGACCATCCTCGTCCTGCTCGTCAGTAGCCTGATGGCTTGGGCGTCCGGCACAGATGCACAGGCCACCGCACTTGATGTGTCGGACCTCTGCGATCGCGCCGCGCTGGCGGCATCCAGAAGCGAGGAGGTGCCACTCGATATCCTTCGCGCCGTCACCCGGACGGAAACCGGGCGCAGCCTGAACGGGGTTTTGGCTCCTTGGCCGTGGGCCTCCAATGCCGGGGGAGACGGGGCGTGGTTCGACACCCGGGAGGAGGCACTGCGCCATGTCGAAACCATCCTCGCGAGTGGCCGTCAAAATGTTGATATCGGGTGCTTCCAGTTGAACCACCGCTGGCATGCCAATGCCTTCCCAACCCTTCGAGACATGATCGACCCGGAGGCGAATGCCCGCTATGCCGCTCAATTCCTGCGCCGCCTCCACGGGGAACTGGGAGACTGGAGCGCTGCGGTTGCCGCATACCATTCCCGCAACCCCGTCTATGCCGCGCGCTACATGGCACGCTTCCGCACCATTCTCGACAATCTGCCCGACTCATCGACCGCCGACACACACCCTGCGCGTGAGCGCGTAAACGGTCCATCGCCCCTCGACTTCGCCGCCCGGCCGTCCTTGCTGACCCGGGCCGACGGGCTTTCCTCCCAAGGAGCCGCGCCCCTGCTCAGCGGACGACCCGCGCAATCTCTCTTCGGAGACCTGCCATGATCACCGCCAGAGCGATTTTTCAACCGACCATCCTCTTCGCTTTGGCGCTGATGGCAGTCATCATCATGATGATCCTTCCGGTGCCGTCCTTCATCCTCGACCTCGGACTCGCCGCCTCCTTCGGGCTGGCAATCCTGATCTTCACCGTAACGCTCTTCATCGAACGCCCGCTGGATTTCTCGGCCTTTCCGACCGTGCTTCTGGCGTCCCTGATGCTGCGGCTGTCACTGAATGTATCATCAACGAAACTCATCATCGGGCAGGGTCATACCGGCACCTCGGCGGCGGGCGGTGTCATCGAAGGCTTCGCGATGTTTGTCATGGGCGGATCCGTGGTGATCGGCCTCGTCATCTTCTGCGTCCTGTTGATCGTGAATTTTGTGGTCATCAACAAGGGTGCCGCCCGAATGGCCGAAGTGGGCGCGCGCTTCGCCCTCGACGCGATGCCGGGCAAACAGCTCGCGATCGACAGCGACATGGCAGCCGGCGCCATCGATCATACGGAAGCCAAGGCGCGGCGCGAAAGGGAGCAGGCGGAAACCACCTTCTTCGGCTCTCTCGATGGCGCGTCGAAATTCGTCAAGGGCGATGCAATTGCGGGCCTTCTGATTACCATGCTGAACCTGGTAGTCGGCCTGATCATCGGCACCACGATCCATGGCATGCCCATCGCCCAGGCGTTCGAGACCTATACGATTCTGACCGTCGGCGATGGGCTGGTCAGCCAAATACCCGCTGTCATCATCGCCATCGCTTCGGCCTTGCTGCTTGCACGGGGGGGCGCGACGGGGGCGTCCGATACGGCGCTCCTGACACAGCTTGGCAAGCACCCTTCGGCGTTGGCGACCGTCGGGATACTGATGGCCATCTTTGCACTGGTCCCCGGCCTGCCCGTCACGCCCTTCCTGCTGGGTGCGATTGGCCTCGGGGCTGCTGCGTGGTTCCGATCCAAGGCCATCGCCCGGGACAAGGTGGCCGCAGAAGCGCCCGAGGCCGTTGCCCTGGATGCACCAAAGGAAACCACCGGCGACCTCCTTGATGTCGATGACATCCATGTCGAATTCGCGCCCGACCTCGTCAGCCTCGCCCTTGATCCCGCCACCGGTCTCGATGCCCGGATCAAGAACATGCGCGAACATGTGGCCCGAGCGTTCGGCGTCATTCTGCCCGAGATGCGCCTGACCGACCGGGGCGACCTGGCACCCGGCACCTATGCGATACGTCTGTTGGGGGTGGAACATGCGTCCGCGACCCTGGACCCGGCGCGGATCCTGATGCTGACTCAAGAGGGCGCCATCGACCTGCCCGAAGGGCGCGACACGTCCGAACCCGTCTACGGTGCGCCCGCCCGCTGGATCGACCCGCGCGACCGGGAGCATGCGGCGCTGACGGGCATGACGGTCGTGACCCCGTCCGAAGTTCTCGCCACCCATCTGCTCGAAGTGCTCAAACGCAACCTGTCTCGATTGATGACATTCAAGACCCTGCAGCGGCAACTCGATGCGTTCGTGAACCTCTCCGACAAGACCCGCGCGGAGGAAAACCGACGCCTGCTCAACGAGTTGGTGCCCGACAAGGTGCCGCTTGATCTGCTGCACGCCATCCTGCGCCTGCTGTTGGCCGAACAGGTTTCCATTCGCAACCTGCCCTTGATTCTCGAGGCTATTGCGGAATCTCGCGGCTCCACCACCCAGCCCGAAATGATATGCGAGCATGTCCGGCAGCGTCTCGGCTTCCAATTGATCGCCGAAATGAAGCGCGCGGACGGCACCCTTCCGCTCGTCCAGTTGTCGAGCGCATGGGAAGATATCTTCATGCGCTACCAGATCGGCGGAGATGGCGGCCTGCCGGAGATCGCCCTGCCGCCGGAGGAGTTCAATGCGCTGGCCAGATCGGTCAGCGAAAAGGTCGCCTGCGCCAGCGAGAAGGGAACCTATCCAGCCGTCGTGACCTCGGCCATGCGCCGCCGCTTCCTGCGCACGGTCCTGCTGGCGCGCGGCATTCCCAACCCCGTCTTCTCCTTCGAGGAGATCGGCTTGGAGGCGAAACCGGCCCTTGTCGGTCTTGCTGCCCCATGACCGATCTGCTGGCACAGATCCTCGGCCTGTCGCAGCTTTGGCTGGCGACGGGCATCGCCGTGTTCCTGCGGGTCGGCGCCTGTTTCATCGTTCTGCCCGGTCTGGGCGAGCAGATGATCCCCGCCCGCATCCGGCTTGGCGCGGCACTGGCCTTCACGGTGTTCCTGACCCCTGCCCTGTTGCCCGAGATCGCTCTGACCGGCATCGTCCCACCGGTCGGCGCCTTCTTGTCGGAGGCCATCGCCGGGCTCATCCTTGGGCTTGCCCTGCGCTTCCTCGTCCATGCCTTGCAAATCGCTGGCGTGATCGCGGCTCAATCGACCTCGCTCAGCCAGATCCTCGGCGGCGCCACACCCGATCCCATGCCCGCAATGGGTGCGATCCTGATGTTGGGGGGGCTGACGCTTGCGGTGATCTCGGGGCTACATGTTCATTTGGTGGAGACTTTCCTGCACTCCTATTCCGTCCTGCCCTTCGGCGATCTTCCCGGCCCCCGTGACCTTGCCGGTTGGGGCGTGCGGCAGGTCAGCGACAGCTTCTCTCTCGCGTTGTCGCTTGCCGCGCCATTCATGATCGCCTCGCTGCTCTACAACGTGGCGCTTGGCGTCATAAACAAGGCCATGCCGCAACTGATGGTCGCCTTCGTCGGCGCGCCCGCGATCACCTGGGGCGGATTGATCCTGCTGTTGATCGCAACCCCCTTCATCCTGCCCCTTTGGCTGAATTCCTTCGAAGCCGCGCTGGCGCAACCGCTTGGGGTCCGCTGATGAGCGAAGATCAGAGCCCCGGCGACAAGCCACATGACGCAACACCAAAGAAGCTGGACGACGCCCGGCAGAAGGGTGAGATCGTTCGTTCCACGGATCTGAACACTGCGGTGATCTATGGCGGGTTTCTCCTGTCCGGCTTGGTCCTTGCTCCCTGGATGGTGCAGAGCCTGGGATCGATGATGCAGGTGACCCTCGGGCGGGCCGAAACGTTGGCCCCACTGATGCTCGGGCCCGGAGGAGACGGCCCGGCGGTGGGGCTAATGTCCAGCTCGTTGCTGGCGACCGCGTCCGTCGTGATATTCCCGGCAGGGCTGTTGCTTGTCGCGTTGATCGCGCAGCGTGCGCTGCTCTTCACGCCCTCCAAGCTTGTGCCGAAGCTCGATCGCATTTCCCCGATCGGCAACGCGAAGCAGAAATTCGGCGCCCAAGGCATGTTCCAATTCGCCAAATCCACCGCGAAACTGGTCTTGGTCGCGATCTTTCTGGCACTCTATCTCTGGGCACGGGCAGAGACCATTCTTGCTTCGCTCTATGCCACGCCGGGACAGGTGCTGGAGCTTCTGGGGCGGCTGTCGCTTGATTTCCTGATCGTGGTGGCCGGCATGACCGGCGTGATCGGCATTGTCGACTGGTTTTGGGAATGGAACCAATTGCAGCGGCGCAACCGCATGTCCCGGCAAGAGATCATGGACGAGACCAAGGGCTCCGAAGGCGATCCTCACATGAAGCAGGAACGGCGGCAGCGAGGCTATGCCATCGCGATGAACCAGATGATCTCGGATGTGGCCGCGGCCGATGTCGTTCTGGTCAACCCGACCCACTACGCCGTAGCGTTGAAATGGGATCGTCTGGGCGGCGGCATCCCGATCTGCGTCGCCAAGGGCGTGGACGAGATCGCTCGCAAGATCCGCGAGGCAGCGGCGGAGGCCGCCGTTCCGATCTTCTCGGACCCGCCCACGGCCCGCGCGCTCCATGCCAGTGTGGAGATCGGCCACCCGATCCTGCCCGATCAGTATCGCGCCGTCGCGGCCGCCATCCGGTTTGCGGACCTGATCCGGGCCAAGGCGCGGAGGTCCAGATGAGCGACAGGGACAAGCGCCTCGTGCAATTGCAGCGCATCGCATCGGTGATAGCGGATCGGGCGCTGATGCCGGTTACCGAAGCCCGCGCCCAGACCCGCCGGATCGAGGAGCGGATCGCGGAGATCGCAGCCCACCGCGTCAGGCTGTCGAGCGATACCAGTGATCCTGCGATTGCAGGAACGATGCTGGCGCAGGCGGAACGGCTTCGGATCAAGCAGGCCGCCGCCCTGTCCGAACTGGCGGCGGCCCTCGTCCGGCTGGATGCGGCCCGCAAGGCGGCTGCCCAAGCCGTCGGGCGGGATCGGGCATTGAGTGCGGTGATCGAGAAACGCCACAAGGCCGCCGTCCAGAAAGCGCACCGGCATCCGTCTGGCTGACCCCGGCAGTCAGGCGTCCTGACGGGTGATATCGGTGATCAGCACATCATGCACGCTGGCGCCGTTCAGGGTTCTGCGTGCAGCCTCCAGCAGTGCTTCGCGAAACGGAGCCATCGCGGAAGCTTCGGTGAAGGTGCCATCGAAGCCGCCGGCATTGGCATGGGCAAACATCACGCGCAGAAAGCCATCGCGCAGGCGCGGTTCCCGGTCAAAAACTGCACCGCTCTGGCCGGTTTCAACCTCGACCGACAGGCTCATCACGACCAGCGACCGGACGGATCCGTTGCGCAGGATGGGGACGATGAACTGGTTGTTGAGCCGGACATATTCAGTGCCCGACCCGGTTTGTTGAACACGCTGCGGTTCGGAACGTCCGGTATCCTCACTGTCGGGGCCGTCGCCCGCATGCTCCGCATCGGCATCCGCAGCATCGTGATCCCCCGCTCCGTCGCCATTCGCACCTTCTTCCGATACCGGGCGCGCATCACTGCCGCCCAGCATGAGCCCGGCACCGACGCCACCGCCGACGCCAACCAGTAGCAAGACCAAGGGGAGGAGGAGGCGCATCATCGGAAAAGTCCTTTCATGTCAGAACGGAAGAAGAGTGTCTGCGACTTCCTGCCCATAGCGAGGGCGTTGAACATCGGTGATCAGGCCCCGCCCGCCATAGGAAATCCGCGCGGCAGCGATCCGGTCATATTCGATGGAGTTCTGGCGGGAGATATCCTCTGGCCGGACATAGCCCGTGACCAGAAGTTCCCGAACTTCGTTGTTCACGCGGACTTCCTGGCTACCCTCGATGCGCAGCACACCGTTTTGCAGCACCTCGGTTACAGTGGCCGCAACACGCAGGGTCAATTGTTCGTTGCGACGGATCGAGCCATCGCCCGCCGATCGGCTGCGGCTGTCGAACTCGACCGCATCGGCAAGCGAACCACCTTGCGTCAACAGCCCGTCCAGGCGCTGCGGCAATCCGAACAGGTTTGGCAACCCCATTTGCTCGGACCCGGTGCGTTGTCTCTCCGACGAGTTGGAGAACTCGGCGCTGTCGTCGATCTCGATCACGACGGTCAGGATGTCGCCCCGCCGCCCGGCGCGGCGGTCGCCCAGCAGCGACGCACGCCCGGACGTCCACAACGATGCGCCTTCGGCGCGGTCCGGCACGTCGCCCCCATTGGGGATCGCCATGACATTCATCGCGAAGACCTCGTTGCCATTGGCGGGCGAGGTCAAATCGGGAGTGCGCCCGACCTCGCCCAGGCGGGCGCAGGCGGACAGGCTCAGCAGGGCAACAGTCAGGATCGTCAAGGCGCGGAAGGGAACATTCATCGATTTGGTCCAACGGTGACAAGGCCGGGCGCGGTGGCCCTGGCGGTAACGGTTTGGCGGGAAGCAAGGTTGATCACGCGCAAGAGTTCGCCTTCGGACGCCCGGTCAAGCGCGCGACCCTCGGTCAGGACCAGCAACCCGCCGTAGTCATAGCGGATCGAGACGATCTCGTTGCGCTCGACCACGGCGGGCGGGCGCAGATCCCCGGCACGAATGGGACGACCGGGGTAAAGATTGATGCGGGCTTCCATCCCGATCGCGTCCTCCACGTCCGACAGCGCGCCAGGGGTTGCCCCGTCGATCACGGCGACATCGGATGGGCCGATCAGTGCCGCGCCCCGGATCGTGCCCGCCGCGACGACGGTTTCCTGGGCGGTCAGAGGCCCCGCAATCAGGATGAGGACCAGAACCATCCGCATCAGCGCACCTGTGTCGTTGCGCCGAGCATCTGGTCGGCGGCAGTCAGGACCTTGGCGTTCAACTCGTATCCGCGCTGTGCCTCGATCAGACCGGTAATCTCGCGCACGGCATCAACGGAAGATTGCTCCACGTAGCCTTGCCGCAGGGTGCCTAACCCGTCTTCTCCCGGTTGCGCGGCCAGCGCGGGCCCGGATGCTGCGGTTTCCAGGAAAAGGTTCGAGCCGATCGCTTCCAGCCCGTTATCGTTGGAAAAGGCCGACAGGGTGAATTGGCCGAGCAACTGTGGCTGCACCTGCCCGGTGAAATAGGCATAGACCTCGCCATCGGCATTGATGGTGATGTCGCGGGTGTCCGTGGGAATGGTAATGCCAGGGTTCACCTCGAATCCGTCGGCAGTCACGATCAGCCCATCGCCGGTGCGTTGAAGCGCTCCGTCGCGGGTATAGGCAGTATCTCCGCTTGGCAGCGTCACCTCCAGATAACCGCGCCCTTCTATGGCGATGTCCAGATCCCCACCGGTCGCCGCGAGGGAACCCTGCTCCCACGTCACCGTCACGGCGGCAGGCCGCACTCCGAGACCCAGCTGCACCCCCGCCGGAACCACGGTCCCATCCGAGGCATTGATGGCGCCGGCCCGCGTCATCTGCTGGTAGTGCAGATCCGCAAAGTCGGCTCGGCGCGGGCTGTAGCCGGTGGTCGACATGTTCGCGATATTGTTCGAAATCACGTCGACACGCATCTGCTGCGCGCTCATGCCGGTTGCGGCTATATCGAGGGCTCTCATCTGGGCAATCCTTTCTGGATTTAACTGCGCTGACCGGCGGTGCGCAGGAAGTCGCGGATGCGGCTGTCTTCTGCATCCATGAAGCTCTGGCCAAGTTCGTAGGCGCGTTGCACCTCGATCATGCGGGCGATCTGACGAACCGCATCGACATTCGAGGCCTCAAGAAAGCCCTGCATTACGCGGGCCTCTTCAGCGGGCACATACCCGCTGGCGGCGGTAAAGGAGGTGCCGGCTTGGCGCGTCAGTTCCAGTGGATCATTGGGCAAGTAGAGGCCCACGACGGTCAGTGGCTGCCCATCGACGGAGATCGTGCCATCCGGGGCCAGCGCCATGGACACAGCGGTGGGCGGCACGAAGACGGGCGCACCGCCGGCGTCCAGAAGCCGGTTGCCATCGGGCGTGACGAGTTCCCCCACCTCGTTCCGGAGGAAAGCGCCCGAACGGGTCAACGCCTCGCCATTGGGCGTGTCGACCAGGAAGAATCCCTCCCCCTCGATCGCGAAATCGAATTCCCCACCGGTCCGCTGCAATGCGCCTTGTTGCGGCGAAATGCTCCGCCCGATGGCGGTGCCCATGCTTAGAGACGGCTCATTGCGGCCGGTCTCGGCGATATGCTCGGCGAAGATCAGCCCTTCGGCGCGATACCCGGTGGTCGAGATATTCGCGATATTGTTCGCCACCACCTGCATTTCGCGCATCAGGCCCGAAAGCCGCGTGAGAGAGGTGTATCCGGGGTTATCCATGGCTCACATCCCCGCAATGATCGGGATCAGCGTATCCGCGAAGTAGGAGGTCAGGGATTGCGTCATGAAACCCATCGAGGCCCAGAAGATGACCACGATCGCGGCCAGTTTCGGAACGAAGGTCAGCGTCATCTCCTGCACCGAGGTCAGCGCCTGGAAGAGGCCCACGATTACCCCCGAGATCAGCGCGGCCGCCAGGATCGGCGTCGATACCACGACCGCGACCCACAATCCCTGCCGCAGGGTATCGAAGAAGATCATCTCGTTCATGGGCTACACCGGCATCCGCAGGATTTCCTGATACGCCTCGACCACGCGATCCCGGATGGTGACTGCGGTTTCCACAGCGAGTTCCGTCTGTGCGAGTGCCGTGACGAGGCTGTGGGGATCCACGCCGGTGGTCATCGCAGCACGGGCCTGCGCCTCGCCCTGGGCGACCGTGTCCGCAAAATTGGTGATCGCCTGCGTGAACAGGTTGCCGCCGCCCTCGGGCTGCGCGGCGGCAGGGGCCAGGCGTGGTTGGGCGTAGGCCGCCGCGGCGAGTGATTGGCGAATGTCCATCCGGGATTCTCCTCAGACGTGGGGTGGGTCGGGGGCGGCGCTAACGCCGCAGCAATTCGTTCAGGGATGACGACATCTGACGGATCTGATCGAAGATCCGCAGGTTCGCTTCATAGGACCGCTGTGCTTCACGCGCGTCCGCCAGCTCAATGACAAGATCGACATTGGAGCCTTCGTAGGTTCCGGCCTCGTCCGCCATGGGATGCGACGGATCGAAGATCATCGGCAGCGTGGTCTGATCCAGCCGCACCGGGCCGGGGCGGACGGCGCCATCGGGGGCACCCATCGCACGCTCGACCTCGAAACTGGTGATCTTCCGGTGATAGCCGGGTGTGTCGGCATTGGCGATGTTCTCGGACACATGGGTCAGGCGTTGCGCCTGCGCCCGCATGCCGGATGCCGCGACGGACAGGGCGTTGGAGAAATCCGTCATGTCCTATCGTCCGATACTGGCGCGCAGGATCGTCATGGCCGAGCCATAGATCCGAAGGGCGCGATCATGGGCACGCTGTGATTCGATCCCGCGCAGCATTTCGAATTCCAGCGAGACCGTGTTGCCATTGGGCGAGGCGGGCGTTCCCGCATCGATCACCCGCATCGGCAACGGGGCGCGCCCGAGCCGCGCGTCATCCGACATGGCGCGCCACGTTTCGGCGAAACCTTCCACGTCGCGGGCGCGGTAACCCGGAGTGTCGGAATTGGCGATATTCTGCGCCACCACTGCCTGACGGGCGGCGGCATGGCGGGCCTGTGCGCCGGCCAGCTGAAAAATCTCTAGGCCTTCAAACATCTGGGTTTCTCCCATCTCGGCTACACGAAGACTTAAGACTGATTCCTTTACATTCCGTTTCGAGGCGTATCCCCGCGCCGACCGGTCCGGAGAACCCGCCATGACGACAGACGCCTTCGACCTGCTGCGCGCGCAGTTGCGCGGGATCAAGACGGCGCAGGCCGTCGGACAGATCACCGCGCTGGGGCGCGATTGCGTGTCGGTTGCGGGGCTTGACCGCGTGGTTGCCTTGGGCGACCGCGTCCAACTCGGCAGCGATGTGACGGGCGAAGTTCTGGGGATCGAGGCCGGGCGCGCGCGGGTCATGCCCGAAGGTCCCGTCGATGGCCTGCGCCTGGGAGCGGCAGTCATGCATCTTGGCCCGGCGACGATCTCCCCCGATACCAGTTGGCTCGGGCGCATCATCGATCCGAACGGGCAGCCGATGGATGGGCGCGCGCTGTTTCCCGGGCCCCGCGCCTATCCACTGGTTGCACCACCGCCATCGCCCGCTGCCCGGCGCGGCCTCGGCCAGCGCCTGCGCACCGGCTTCGCCGTGTTCGACACATTGCTTCCCGTCGTGCGCGGACAGCGGGTGGGCCTTTTCGCCGGCTCAGGCGTCGGAAAGTCCCGCTTGACCGCCGCCCTGGCACAGGGGATGACCGCCGATGTCGTCGTCATCGGTCTGATCGGTGAACGCGGGCGGGAGGTGCGGGATTTCGTGTCCGAAACGCTTGGCCCGGAGGGCTTGGCCCGCGCTGTCGTCATCGCAGCGACCTCTGACCGTCCGGCGCTGACCCGCGCGCGCGCGGCCTACACCACCATGGCCGTGGCCGAATATTTCCGCGATCTGGGCAAGAACGTTCTGGTCCTGGCCGACAGCATCACCCGCTTCGCGGAGGCACTGCGCGATGTCGCCGCCGCCGCAGGCGAACCCTTCGGGCCGGGCGGTTTCCCGGCTTCGATGGCTCAGACCATCATGGCGCTGACTGAACGGGCCGGGCCGGGGGCGGGCGCGCAGGGCGACATCACGGCGGTCTTCTCGGTGCTTGTCATGGGGTCGGACATGGAGGGACCGGTCGCCGACATCATGCGCGGAACGCTGGACGGCCACGTGGTTCTGGCGCGCGAAATCGCCGAGCGTGGGCGTTATCCGGCGATCGACCTGCTGCGCTCCGTCAGCCGGTCCCTGCCCAAGGCCGCAAGGGAGGATGAGAACAAGCTGATCACGCGGGCCCGCCAGCTTCTCGGCGCCCATGACCGGGCCGAAATGATGTTGCAGGCCGGGCTCTATACCCCCGGCTCCGATCCCGTGACGGACGGCGCGGTCAAGGTCTGGGACGCTCTTGACAATTTCATCGGCGCGGCGGCCGCGCCCGATATCGGCCAGAGCTTCGAGAAATTGCGTGCGGTACTGGCCCCCGCGGACATCCCGACGGCACCGACCCGGAAGTAAGAGGGCCTCAACCGATCACGCAAGATTTTGCAGAAGAATAATGGCAGACGCCCCCCGGGTCAGGGAGGACGGCCCGATCGAGATTTGCGATTGCAGGGTGAAAGCGCGGATCAGTTCGTCAACCGCGTCCGGATCGCTGAACTGGCTCAACTGGGAACTTCCGAACAAGCGCTCGGCCGCACTGCGAAACTCCCTCACTTGCTGGTCGAGGTCCAGCGTAGCGATGGCGTCCGGCATTGCGAAGGCGGTCTGGAAGACGCTGCGCAAGGGCGGCGTTCCGAGGATCGTCAACCACCTGGTCGTATCGCTTGATCCGTTCGAGGCGATTTCAGGAAGCTCGCGCACCAGATTCAGGGCCAGCCGCATGTCGCTGTCCCGTGCGCCGACGGCCAACTCGAACTGTTGCCGGTCGAACCGCAGAAGAATCCGATCGGCGAAGCCCGGCATTTCTACCGCACGAAACTGATTCTCTTCGAACGCGACAGCCTCGGAATAGCGTGTCAGCAAATCGGACACCCGCGTCGGATCGGCGAACTGAGCGATGCGCCTGTCCCCGAACGCCGCCTCGACGCCGTCCTTCAAGGCTGAAATCTGCTGATCGAGGTTCATCCTGTCGAAGGACCGCGACAGTCCGAAAGCCGAGGCAAAGACGTTGCGCAAGGCAGGGTCGGACACGACCTGAACCCAACCGCGTTGGTCTTCCGTCCGCGCCTCCGCGATTCGGGACAGCGATGGCAGCGCCGCAGTCGAGGACTGGAACCGGGCCTCCGCGATCTCCAGTTCCTTTGCGAAGCCAAGACGGTCCAGTCCGACCAGCAGATCGGACGCGAAGGCAGGCTCTCCGGTGCGGGATTGCCCATCCTCGGTGAAGCCAAACGCAGCGACAAGGGCCGCGTAGTTCGGATTGTCCAGTTGCTGCGCCGGTGCCGCCGGGCTTTGCGTGCCGCCTTCGAACAGGTCGCGCAGGAACTGCCTATCCGGCAGATCTTCTGCAAGATCAAATGCCGCCAGTGCAATCCGCAAGGCACGGCCATCCGACAGCAGGTCATCCACCGTCTGCATGCCCGTCACGGTATCGCGGAAGTAGCGCTCATCCGACAGGACACGGTCGATTCCATTGGGGCCGGGGGTCTCATCCGCCGCCCTGTCGGTCGAGAAATCGAAGGCCTCCGCCAATGCACGATAGCTCTTGTTCGCCAGCCTGTTGGCAAGGTCGGTATCGGCATCCGTGCCCTGTTCCAGGACTTGCCGGATGAAGGCGCGGTTCGGCAGATCGTCCTGAAGGCCAAAGGCCCCAAGGGCGACCCGCAACAACCGGTAGTCCGATACCAGTTCCTCCGCCGAGTGGATGGAGTCGATGTTCTCGCGGAAATAGGCCCGATCCACTGCCTGGCTCGCGGATTGCGCGAACTGGGCTTGTTGGGTCTGCAGGGTGCTCTGCAGGTAGCGCCACCCCGAATAGCCCCCAAGCGGCAGGACCGGTTGGAAGGTCATTGGCGTGCGGCAGCCATCAGACGCTCTTCCCGCGACAGAAGCCCGCGCAGGGATTTCAACGCCTGGTAGACCTGACCATCCACCAGGCTCTCGGTTGCACGCGACAGCAAGGCGCGACTGTCTGGGTCCGTGAAGACCTGGCTCAACTGTTCCATGCCGCGCAGAAGCTGTGTCTTTGCCTCGTCGAAATCAGCGTCGCCGGACAGGACCAGTTGCGCGATGTAACAGACGCGGCGGACGGGCGTGTTCACCTCTTCCGGATGGATCGCATCGCGCAGGCGCAGGATGTTTGCGCCAGGCGTCACGATCGACAGGCGCGTGCGCCGGTCCCCGTTTTCGATGACGGCGCCGTTGACCAGCACCCTCTCCTTGGGGCCGAGTTTCAGAACAAGTCCGCTCATGTCATGTCTCCTTGCCCGCTGAGGCCGCGCATGACAGCGGTGTTGATGTCGACAAGCGCGTTCAGTGCAGCCACGTCGTCGAGCGCCTTGCGCGATTGCAAGAGCGAGAATTCAGCCAGGTAGAACAGTTGCGCACGAAGCGCCTGCGGCAAGGAATTGTCCGCATCCGCAAGGTCCGAGGCCAGGATGGTCCAGAGCTTGCGGTTGTCGTGCAGCGCCTGGGCCCGATCGGTCATCGGCGCATCGGCGCGCCGGGCGCGATTCAATTGGGCAGTGACCTTCTGAAACGCGGCATATTCGGTGCCCCGGTAGGTCCGCACAGGCGCGGCTGCGGCAGAGTAGGCGGTTTGGGCGAGCGAGGTGGAAATCACGGATCTGCTCCTTGAGCATGCTTCGGGGGCGCAGGCTGCGGCATCGGGGTCGATTGGTCCGCAGGCCCTCTCGTGTCAGGATCCGCCGGACCGTCCATGGGACGCCCCGGCGGAAGCTCGGTTTACCGGAACAGCGACAGGATGTTCTGCGGTGCCTGGTTGGCGATAGACAGCGACTGGGTGGCCAACTGCTGTTGCACCTGAAGCGCCTGCAAGCGGGCCGATGCTTCTTCCATGTCGGCATCGACAAGGGTGCCGATCCCGGATTTCAGCGAGTCGACCAGCTTGCCCACGAAATCCGACTGCGTCTCGATCCGGCCTTGCACCGAGCCGAAAGTGGCGGCTGCATCGATCGAGTTCTGGATCAGTGTCTCGATATTGTCGAGCGCCGAGTCTGCACCGTCATTCGTCGTCACGTCGATATTGTCGAGGCCGAACAGGCCTCCGGACGCTTCGCCACCGGTCGACGCGCTCAACGCGATGGTGGTCGTGGAGGCATTGTCATAATCAATGGCCAGCGCATAGGCACCGGTTGTCTCGTCCCGCTGCACCTTGGTGGTCACTCCGGCAGGTGCGTTGGAATCGATCGCGGTTTTCAGGCCGCGCGCGACGTCTTCCATCGTCTCGCCTTTGCCTGCGACGTAGCGGAAGGCCGACCCGGCCACCGTCACCTCGTAGCCATCGCCTTCGCTGACATTGGCCCCGGCGCTGAAGTCGAGCGTCTCCGCCCGTTGCGCGATGGTCCCGGTTGCCTGGGTCAGGCCGGTGGTGCCGTTCAGCGCTTCGATATTGGCGCCGGCGCCGCCTGCGGTATCGGTAAGCGAGGACGCGACCGCCACATCGACGTCCGAGAAGGCATTGGTGTTGGAGATCAGCAACTCGCCCGGGTTGGTCCCGGCCGAAGCAGTCACGCCCGTGATGTCGCGCGCGTTGATCTCGCCCTGCAGTTTGGTCACCACGCCATCGGCGTCTTCGGTGCCGTCCAGCGTCACGGTGATGACCGACCCGCCGACCGTCACGCTGAAGGTGTCGTTCGCCGCGAAGCCGGCGCCCGAGCCTTCGGTGATCTGAACCTGCGCGTTCAGGCCCGCCTGCGCCCCGCTGGACGCGGAGGCCGCGCCGTTGAGCGATGCAAGTGCCGTCAGGTCGCCGCCGGTCACGGCGGTGCTGCCATAGGTGCCCGCTTCGTTGGTCAGGTCCTGCCGGGCCACGGTGATGTTGCTGGCGATCACGTCGCTGGCGCCCGACCGGTCGAGCGACGACAGGATGTTCACGTCATCCGTGCCCTTGACGAGGTTCAGGCCATTGAACTGCGCCGCGCCGACGACCGACTTGATCTGGCTGGTCAGCGCTGCGATGTCTTCCTGGATCTTGCCGCGGTCAACGTTTTCTTCCTGGGCGGCGACGATCTTTCCCTTGATGTCGGTCAGCAGGTCCGTCACCGTCTCGGACGCGTTGCGGGCCACGGCGACAGTGGATTCACCAAGCGACAGGCTTTCCTGAATGCCCTTGAAGCCCTTCACGTCGGACTCCATCACCTTGGAGATCGCCCACACGGCCGAGTTGTCCTTGGCGGAGCCGACCGATTTGCCGGTCGAGATCTCGGCCTGGGTCTGCTGCAGGTTGGCGTTGACGGATTTGAGTGTTTGCAGTGCCACCATGGCGCTGTTGTTGGTCAGAATGCTGGACATGACGTCCCTTTCTTCATTTCAAAGGCGTGCTGTTTTCACGCCGGTCACGGTCCGACACCGGGTTGCGGCGCCGATTGAAACGTCGTTCTGACGGGTGTGGTCCGGTCTTATCGGCCCACGCCACCCACTCGGGCGCTGAAGATCGTTCTGGAGGGAAACGCTAAACAACCTCCTAAGCGCAACCCGCTCAATATGTAGGATTTGAACGAGCGGCAGCCGACCCGGGCACGGTTCATCGCCGCGACAACGTGCGGGACGGCTGCGGGATGCCCGCATGGCTCTGGCCCTTGGCATCATAGGTCGTCAGGGCGGGCGACCGGGCCGCTTGCAGGTGCGCGCGCGCCTGCGCAACCCCCGATTGTGCCGCCTGCACCAGCCGTGCATTGCGGCCGGCAGCCACCATCAACGGTGCGATGTCGGCAGGGTCCGCCCGTTCCCGCCGCAGCCGGTTGAACGCCTGCTCCAGCAGCGGCGCCAGCGTTCCCAATCGGTGCAGGTCCCCGGCCAGAAGCGACCTGTGCTGCAGCTCCAGCACCTCGGCCACCTGGGTGACCGCCGACTTGCGACCGCCGATCATTGGCCTCCCCCCTCGCGCCGCAGAAGCGATTGGAAGATCTGCTCCGAAAGGCCGATCCCGCCCCGGGCGGACAAGGCGTGCGCATGTTCGTTGCGCAGAAGGGAGGTCATCTGTTCCTCCCCGATGCCGCCACCGAAGCTTTCGCGCGCCTCGTCGAAGCCTGCATGTTTCAGCATTTCGGACAGAAACGCTTCCTCCAACTCCTGTGCGACCTCGCGGAGGCGCGCATGGGGTTCGAGCGGTGCGGGGGATGAACTGAACACAGGCGTCTGGTTCAAAGCGGGTATCGTCATGAAACTCTCTCACATTCGAGGGATTTCACCGGAGCCTGCCAGAGGTGCGTAAAGAATTCGTAAGGAGCTTGGAGGTTAGACGGGAGCCAATCGAAACCAACGGACAACCAGAATGGATGATCTGTTCCTCGGTCTCGCTCGGGCGGGGCAATCCAATCCGGCTCGGTCTCGGGCCCTGATCGACGGTGCCGGTGAAGGTGGCGTCGCCTTCGGGCGGGCGTTCCACCATGTTATCGTCGGTGCACCGCCAGAAACGACCGCAGACCAACCGCAGGTTCTGCCTGCGTTGCTTGCCCAAGGCAGTCCTTTGACCGGCACTGGCGTGCACCCTGCCGCGATCCGCGCCCATGGTGCAATGATCGCGACCCTCTCGCTTGACCTGATCGAGACAACGGACGGATCGCAAATCCCGCTTGCGGGATTTCACGCCGACGCAGATCTTGTCGCCGCTCCATCAGAGGTGGATATCGCAACGTCCCGTGAACTGGATCTGGCCGGACTCGATGGCCCGGTCACCGACTTGCCCATTGCGCCGGTCGAACCAGACGAGTCCACCCAGACGACAGAACTCTCGGTGCTCGGCGCCACGCCCGGGGATCCGATCATCCAGACGCCGATCGTGTCTGCAATCTTCACCGCCGGTCCGGAGGAGGCCATGCTGCCGCGCGGTATCGACTTCAAGGCGCCAGACACCGGACAAGGCCAGCCGTTGGGTCTGCCCGGTGCCGGGGCCCCGGTGGCTGCTCCGGATCCGGTTGCGGATGCAATGCGGGCGATTGGAGGATCACCGTTGCACAGCCCGGCTGGCATGGGTCCGGGGTCGCTGGCGGAAAGCGGGCGCACGCGCCTCCCCGAAAGCCAACGTCCGGCGACCCTGCGCGGCGGTATCCTGTCGGCCGCGCCTTCCCCCGCGCCTTCCCCCGCGGCCCCCCTCGCGGGCACCCGACACGCTCAGGCGACACAGACGCAACCGACAGCCCAGGTGATCCCCGGCCTTGCGCTCCCCGGCGCAACCGGTGCCAGCGCCCCCGCCCCGGCGACGCTGGTCCCGGCGAACGGCGCGCCGGACAACACGATGGCAAATTCGCCCCTGCTCATGTCCACCCCCGTAGCGATTGCTGCAACGGACGCGGCACAACCGCGCGGCGCCGTGTCGGGGATCGGTCAGGGTCTGGCGCCGGATCAGTCTTTGCGCCCGACACCTCGGCCCGCCACTGCCACCTTGCCGAACGCTGATCCCGCAGACCCCCTGCCCGACGCCCCACCGGATCCCGAACCACTTTCCACGTCCCAGCCGCGGGACACAGGGCGGCTGCATGCCGTTGCCGCGCCAGAAGGTCCACCGCTTCGCACCGGAAGCTGGACGCCCGTGGCGCCGGGCATCCCCGGCCTCTCCATGCCGTCTCCCGCCGACTCCGCGACTGTCACCGCCTTGGCTGGCGCGGCGGAGCTTGCAGCACGTAGTCCGGGCGGCCCCGATCTCGGTCCTGACCTCGGCCTCGCACAGGGCATTCTCGCATCCGGCAGCACCGTGCCGGGTGCTGCCCTGATCGCCCACGCGCCTTCGAGCATGGCCAACGCCGCCGCACAGCAGATCGCGGCCGCCCTGTCCGATCCCGCGCGTGACAGGGGTGCACCGCTTGAACTGGCACTTGACCCGCCGGAACTGGGGCGCGTGCGCCTCCAGATCACCGAACTGGCGGGTGTCATGACCCTCACCATCCATGCGGAGCGGCCGGAAACGGCTGACCTGATGCGCCGGCACCTCGACCTTCTGGCGCAGGAATTCGCCGAGTCCGGGCTTGACGCACCCTCGGTGCGCATCTCGCAGGAGGGCGCCGGCAATGGCGGCGGATCGTCCGATGACCGCGAGGGCACCCCGCAAACCAACCGCGCCGTGCCGGAAGCCGAGACCGCGCAATCCATCCCCAACCACGCCCGCAACGGCGGGTTGGACCTCAGATTATAGGAACACGCGCCATGGAAATCCTTCCTGCCGGACAGCCGATCACGTCCACTTCACCCCGGGCCACCACTGGCACCGCCTCGACCATCGCGTCCGATTTCGACATGTTCCTGCGGCTTCTGACTACTCAGATGCGCAACCAGGATCCGTTGAACCCCGCCGACAGCACCGAATACACGGCGCAACTCGCGACCTTCTCGGGCGTCGAACAGCAGGTGCAGACCAATGACCTGCTCCGCGATCTGCAAGCCTCGTTCACCGCGATGAACATGGGTCAACTCTCTGGCTGGATCGGGATGGAAGCGCGGGCCGACATGCCGGTGAACTTCTCTGGCCAGCCCACGACCCTGCAAGTCTCCCCCAGCATCTTCGCCGACCGGCTGGAGCTGATCGTGCGCGACCTGAACGGAGAGATCGTGGCCAATACACCCCTTGTGCTCGACGATGCGCCCTTCGTCTGGAACGGCACCGACAATGATGGCCAATCTCTGCCCGCGGGAACCTATACCCTTTCGGCGCAAAGCTGGCGGGGCGAAGACCTGATCGAGGAACGCGCGGCCTATGTCTTCGGCGAAATCACCGAAGCCCAGACCCTTCAGGGCGAGGTCTGGATCACAATGGCCAACGGCATCAGCGTGCCCTCCGACACGGTGCAGGGGCTGCGCCGCCCGACCTGACCCGTCGGCGTTCCGTAGGGCGGGGTTCACCCCGCCGCGCCCGCACCCCGATCCGGCCTCAGACCAGCGCCCAGATCAACGCCACCCCAAGGCCTATCGCCACTCCGCCCGCGCCGTAAGTCACCCGCTCGGGCCAGCGGCTCGGCCGGGCGGGCTTGGCGGGGTGCGCCTGCGCGATCAACGCGGCCTCGGCCAGTTGCGGCAGACGCGGCCCGAAGCGCGACAGCACCAGCGCGGTGCGGAACAGGTCGCGCACCACCGCCTGCGGGCCGATATTGCGCGCGATGTATTCCTCCACCACCGGGCGCGCCTCGGCCCAGATGTTCAGGTCCGGGTCCAGCGAACGGCCCACGCCCTCCACCACCACCATGGTGCGTTGCAGCAGGATCAGCTCGGTCCGCGTTTCCATCCCGAACCGCTCCGTCACCTCGAACAGGTAGGCCAGAAGGCGGCCCATCGAGATGCGCGAGGCTTCCATCCCGAAGATCGGCTCCCCGACGCTGCGCAAGGCTTGCGCGAACTCGCCCACGTCGCGGTCGGGTGGCACGTATCCCGCCTCGAAATGCACTTCCGCCACGCGGCGGTAATCCTTGCGGATGAAGCCCATCAGGATTTCGGCATAGACCCGGCGGGTATATTCGTCGATCCGTCCCATGATCCCGAAATCCAGCGCCACCACGTCGCCGTTGGGCGCGACCTTGAGGTTGCCCTGGTGCATGTCGGCATGGAAATACCCGTCGCGCAGGGCATGGCGCAGGAACATCTGCAACACCGTGGCGCCAAGCTTGCGCCGGTCATGGCCCGCCGCGTCGATCGCTGTCAGATCAGAGAGCGGCAGTCCCTCGGCCCAGCCCAGCACCATCATCCTCCGCGTGGACATGTCCCATTCCACCTTCGGCACGGCGAAACCCGCATCGTCCTTGGTATTGGCCGCGAATTCGCCCGCGGCCGAGGCTTCGATCCGCAGGTCCAGCTCCTGCAAGACCACGCCTTCGAAATGCTCGATCACGTCGCGCGGCCGCAATCGCCGCGACGCGGGCGACAGGGTCTCGACCAGCCCGGCGATCAGGTAGAAGGCATCCACGTCCTTGCGAAAGGCGCGCTCGATCCCCGGGCGCAGGATCTTGACGGCGACATCCCGCCCCGACCCCACCAGCGTCGCCCGGTGCACCTGCGCGATGGAGGCGGCGGCGACCGGCTCGGAAAAGGCGGAAAAGACATCCCCCAGCGGACGCTCCATCTCGGTCTCGACCACACGGCGGGCGAGATCCAGCGGGAACGGCGGCAGCTTGTCCTGCAACACCTGCAATTGCAGCGCCATGTCCGGCCCGACCACATCGGCACGGGTGGACAGGATCTGCCCGAACTTGATGTAGGCGGGCCCCAGCGCCTGCAGCGCGCGCACCACCGGCGGAAGCGTCGGATCGCCCCGTAACCCGAGCCACGCGAACGGCCAGCCCAACACGCGCGCCGCCACGCGGATCGAGCGTGGAGCGTCCATCGCCTCCAGCACTGCCCCCATGGCGCCCGTGCGCTCGAATGTGGCGCCGGTGCGGATCAGCCGCCAGATGTTGTGGGGACCGCGCACTTACAGCTTCCAGCCCGAATGCAGCGCGGCGATGCCCATGGACAGGTTGCGATACTTCACTTGCTCGAAACCCGCATCGCGGATCATGGCGGCGAACGTCTCCTGGTCCGGGAATTTTCGGATGCTCTCGACCAGGTATTGATACGAGTCCCGATCCCCGGCAATCAGCTGCCCCATCCGCGGGATCACGTTGAAGGAATAGAGGTCATAAAGCTTCTGCAACCCGTCATTGGGCAGCTGGCTGAATTCCAGAACCATGAGCCGCCCGCCGGGTTTCAGGACGCGAAACGCCTCGGACAGGGCTTTGTTGATCCGCGTCACGTTCCGGATGCCGAAGCTGATCGTGTAGATGTCGAAGCTGTTGTCCTCGAACGGCAGCGCCATCGCGTCGCCGCAGACCCAGTCCAGCTTGTCGGCCAGCGCCTCGGCCTCGGCGCGTTTCGCGCCCGCGTCCAGCATGCCCTGCGTCATGTCGAACACGGTCGCCACGGCACCGGGCGCACGTTTCAGGAACCGGAACGCGATGTCGCCGGTGCCGCCCGCCACGTCCAGCAGGCGTTGACCGTCGCGCGGCGCCAGCCAATCCATCATCGCATCCTTCCAGACACGGTGGATGCCGGCGCTCATGACATCGTTCATCACGTCGTATTTCGACGCCACGTTGGTGAAGACGCCATGAACCATGTCGGCCTTCTGATCCTCGGCCACGTCCTGAAAGCCGAAATGGGTCGTTCGATCATCCGCCATGGGTCTTGTCCTTTTCACGTCTCGCCCCTTCTTATAGGTCTGGGCCAAGGGGTTACAACGGACCCCGATGCCACATCCACAATGGGGCCACCCCGCGTCCCGAGCCTCAGAGGTAGAAAGCCCGCCTTGCCCGAACTTCCAGAGGTCGAGACAGTGCGTCGCGGGCTGATGCCCGTGCTGGACGGCGCACGCATCGCGAAAGCCACCGTCAATCGGCCGGATCTGCGCTGGCCCTTTCCCGAGCGCATGGCCGAGCGTCTGACCGGCGCCACGGTCCAGAGCCTCCGACGGCGCTCGAAATACATCCTCGCCGATCTCGATACCGGCGAGACCCTGCTGATCCACCTCGGGATGTCCGGGCGGATCCTGATTTCGGGTCGGCGGCAAAATGCCCGAACGCCCGCCGGACGCATCATTCCCGGCGTGTTCGTGCGCGAAGCTCCGTTGGTGCAGAAACACGACCATGTCGTTCTCGAGACCGAGGCCGGCACCCGCATCGCCCTCAACGACGCTCGCCGGTTCGGCGCCATGGACCTCATGCCGACGGTCGACTTCGACAGGCACCGGCTGTTGCGCGACCTCGGGCCGGAACCGCTCGGGAACGCGTTCAACGATGCGTATCTGGTCGCCGCCCTCGCGGGCAAGCGCACGCCGGTGAAGTCCGCGCTGCTGGATCAGCGGATCGTGGCGGGGCTTGGCAACATCTATGTTTGCGAAACACTTTTCCGCGCGGGGATCTCGCCCCTGCGCCACGCGGGACGCATCTCGGCCAGACGCGTCGCAGGCCTGGTGCCGATCATCCGCGATGTCCTGACGGAAGCCATCGAGGCGGGCGGCTCAAGCTTGCGCGATCACCGGCAGACCAATGGTGAACTGGGTTATTTTCAACACACCTTTCGGGTCTATGGGCGTGAAGGGCAACCCTGCCAAACCCCGGATTGCACAGTGGAAATACGGCGAAAGGTGCAGTCGGGACGCTCCAGTTTCTACTGTCCCAAGTGTCAGAGATAGGTTGAAACCGCCACCGCCGGTGGTAACCCTACACATTCCGACACAAGCCAACGAGCGCATTCCATGGCCTACGAGACCCTGATCGTCGAGACCGAAGATCATATCTGCCTCATCAAGCTGAACCGGCCCGATGCGCTCAACGCGCTCAACGCGCAGCTTCTGGAGGAATTGGCCAAGGCTCTGGCCACGGCCGAAGCGGACGACAAGGTGCGCTGCATCGTCATCACCGGCTCCGAAAAGGCCTTCGCCGCCGGGGCCGACGTGACCGAGATGGCCGGGAAGACCTTTACCGAGGTGGTTTATGAAGACCTCTTCGCCAAGGCCAGCGCCGATATCCTGCGCATCCGCAAACCCATCATCGCCGCCGTGTCCGGCTATGCCCTTGGCGGCGGGTGCGAGCTTGCGATGATCTGCGATTTCATCATCGCCGCCGACACCGCCAAGTTCGGCCAGCCCGAGGTCAATCTCGGCGTGATCGCGGGCATGGGCGGCACCCAGCGCCTGACGCGTCTCGTGGGCAAGTCCAAGAGCATGGAAATGCACCTGACGGGTCGCTTCATGGCCGCCGAAGAGGCCGAGCGCGCGGGCCTTGTCTCCCGCGTGGTGCCCGTCAAGAAGCTGATGGAGGAAGCCATGGCCGCCGCTTCCAAGATCTCAGAAAAGTCGATGATCGCCGTCATGGCCGCCAAGGAGGCTGTGAACCGCGCCGAGGAGGTGAGCCTGTCCGAGGGCTTGCTGTTCGAACGCCGCGTGTTCCATGCCCTGTTCGCCACCGAGGATCAGACCGAAGGCATGGCCGCCTTCGTGGAAAAGCGCGAGCCCCAGTTCCGGGACAAATAGCGGCGCGCCATGTAGGGTCTTCCCTTCCGCGTCCTTTTCGCCTATCAGCCGCGCCAGACATGCGTGTGAGGCCCGCCTTGGCCAGAGTCCTCCGGTATCGAACCCGGGGTCGGGACCTCCCGCGCTGCACCCATTGCAACTCGTTCCGACGAAGGATCACACATCATGGCCAATTCGCCTCAATCCCAGAAACGCGCCCGTCAGGCAGAGCGTCGCTTTGCCGTCAACAAGGCCCGCCGTTCGCGCATCCGCACCCACCTCCGCAAGGTCGAGGAAGCCATCGCTTCCGGCGATCAGACCGTCGCCGTCGCTGCCCTGAAAGCTGCCCAGCCCGAACTGATGCGGGGCGTCACAAAGGGCGTGTTGCACAAGAACACCGCAGCGCGGAAAATGTCGCGCCTGACCGCCCGCGTGAAGTCGATGGGCGCATAAGCGCCCAGCTTTCGCCCTTTATATGAAGGCGCTCCGCCATCGGGGCGCCTTTTTTCATGCGGAAATTGGCAATAGGCTCAAGGCGCTAATTCAGCTTTTGAGATTCGATTGCATCGCGGAGGTGAGTCAAGCGCGAAGACATGTTGCGGCAACGGCGCGACTCCCGATAGCTTCGGTCCAGCGAGTCAGACGCCTTGGGGGGCGGATGCGGGGCTCCACGCCCAAGTTCGAATCTGCAGTGGACAGGAATGAGGACAGCATTCCGGTTCGGGTTGGCATTCTTGTCAGCGTTGCGAAGTCGACATGACGCACAGTGTTGCACCCCGAAGTCGGGATGCGACTGGATCGGCGTCATGGCGTGAACCGCATTCCCTCTGGACGTAGCACGTGCGTGGACATCGACTTGGGTGCCCGGGAAACCGGATGGCTCATGGTCCCGCAGTGATAGTCCGATGGGGTTCGGCGCGCAGGCAGAAGATGGTGTGGAACCGACCGCTGGTATGACGCGTCGGAAGAAAACAAGGACGGGACTACGGAATGACAAGCGATACTTGGGGGCAAGTGCGGCAGGAACTGTTGAAGGTGGTTGGGAAGAACAATTTCTCCGCCTGGATCGAACCGATCGCGTTCGATCGCATAGATGAACGGATCGCTCATTTTCACGTCCCCACCAGCTTCATCGGCTCCTGGGTCTCGAACAATTTCGGCGACTTGATCCTTCGGCATCTGGCGTCCCATGGTATCGGCGCGGACCGGGTGGTTTTCACCGTCGCCCCGCGCGAGACCGTCGCGGCCAATGCCAATGCCGCCACCGCGGCGCGGCAGGTGTCCGCTGTCCCTGTTGCGTCCGCAGCTTCGTCCTCCGCACCTGCAGGGCCCGCGCAGACCGTGCAGGCAGCCCAAGCGGCCCCCCATGCGGCCCCCTCTGCGACCCCCCCTGCGCCTCCCCCTGCGACCCGGTCGTTTGCGCCACCAGCCCCGTCCCGGCCGAACGCGCCCGAACTGCCCGGAGCGAAGCTGAACCCGGCCTTCACCTTCTCGAATTTCATCGTCGGCAAGCCGAACGAGCTGGCCCATGCCGCCGCCCGGCGCGTGGCCGAAACGCTCGATGTCACCTTCAACCCGCTGTTTCTCTATGGCGGCGTCGGCTTGGGCAAGACGCACCTGATGCATGCGATCGCATGGGATCTTCAGGGCCGCTTCCCCGATGCCAAGATCCTCTACCTGTCCGCCGAGCAGTTCATGCACCGCTTCGTGCGGGCCCTGCGCGAACAGGATACCTTCAACTTCAAGGAAACCTTCCGCTCGGTCGATATCCTGATGGTCGATGACGTCCAGTTCATTGCCGGCAAGACCTCCACCCAGCAGGAATTCTTCCATACCTTCAACGCGCTGGTGGAGATGGGCAAACAGATCGTCATCTCCGGCGACCGCGCCCCGGTGGACATGGAAGACCTCGACAACCGCATCGCCTCGCGGCTGCAATGCGGGCTGGTGGTGGACATCCACCCTACAGATTACGAATTGCGCCTGAGCGTGTTGCAGCACAAGGCCGAGCTTCTGGCCGCGCGCTATCCCCGCCTGCAATTCGCGGACGAGGTGTTGCCCTTCCTCGCCCAGAAGATCTCGTCCAATATCCGCGAACTGGAAGGCGCGCTGAACCGCCTGTTCGCGTTCTCCGATCTTGTCGGGCGCGACGTGACCATCGAGCTGACCAAGGAATGCCTCACCGATGTGCTGCGCGCCTCCGACAAGAAGGTGACGATGGACGAGATCCTCAAGAAGACCTGCGAATACTACAAGATCCGGCAGGTCGACATCCTCAGCCAGAACCGCCAGCGCGCCATTGCGCGGCCGCGGCAGATGGCGATGTATCTGTGCAAGCGCCTGACCCAACGCTCGCTGCCCGAAATCGGGCGCAAGTTCGGCGGGCGCGATCACACCACGATCCTTTACGGCGTGCGCAAGATCGAAGAGTTGATGCAGACCGACAACCAGATCGCCGAGGATGCGGAACTGTTGCGCCGGATGCTCGAAGCCTGATTTCCTTTCCGGGGGGGCGGGCAAGGGGGTTGACCCTGTGCCAAGCCCCGCCCAAACCTTCCTGAAACACCTTGTGCTTGGTCGGGGTCCGGGACATTCTCGCGGCCCCGCAACCTGTCGGAGCGAAGCAGAATGAAACTCTCCATCGAACGGGCAACGCTGCTGCGCGCCGTGTCCCAGGCGCAGTCCGTGGTGGAACGGCGGAACACCATCCCGATCCTCGCCAACGTGCTGATCGAGGCCGAAGGCAGCACCGTCAGCTTCCGCGCCACCGACCTCGATATCGAGGTTGTCGACAAGGCCGCCGCGCAGGTCGAACGCGCCGGGGCCACGACCGTGTCGGCCGTGACCCTGCACGAGATCGTGCGCAAACTGCCCGACGGCGCGCTGGTCAGCCTGAGCGAGGACAGCGCCGCCGGCCGCCTGACCGTCGAGGCCGGCCGCTCTCGTTTCCAGCTGGCCACCTTGCCGCGCGAGGATTTCCCGATCATGGCGTCGACGGATTACGCCGCCAATTTTTCCGCCAAGGCGCCCGTCCTGCGCAGGCTCTTCGACAAGTCCAAGTTCGCCATCTCCACCGAGGAGACGCGCTATTACCTCAACGGTGTCTATCTGCATGTGGCCGAGGGCACCAATGGCCCCGCGCTGCGCGCCGTGGCGACCGATGGCCACCGCCTTGCCCGCATCGACGCGGCCCTGCCCGACGGGGCGCAGAACATGCCCGGCGTGATCGTGCCCCGCAAGACGGTGGGCGAATTGCGCAAGCTGCTCGATGATGACGATGCCCAGATCGCCGTGTCGGTGTCCGAGACCAAGATCCGCTTCGCCACGCCCGAGATCACCCTGACCTCCAAGGTCATCGACGGCACCTTCCCCGACTATACCCGCGTGATCCCGATGGGGAACACCAAGCGGATGGAAGTTGACGCCAGCGATTTCGCCAAGGCCGTGGACCTCGTGGCCACCGTCAGCTCGGAACGGTCGCGCGCGGTGAAGATGTCGCTGGACGAAGACCGCCTCGTGCTGTCCGTCAACGCCCCCGATGCCGGCAATGCCGAGGCCGAACTGGCGGTGGCCTATGGCGACGATAAGCTGGAAATCGGCTTCAACGCCAAGTATCTGCTGGAAATCGCCAGCCAGGTGGACCGGGAAAACGCCGTGTTCATGTTTTCGTCCCCGGCCGAGCCGACGCTGATGCGCGAAGGCAATGACGACAGCGCGATCTATGTCGTCATGCCGATGCGCGTGTAGCGGATTGCGGACCCTCCGGGGGGAGGTTTTTTGCCAAGATGAATGGGCAGGCGGGCGATGAGCCGGGTGTTCGTGGCGTCCCTTGCCCTGTCGCATTTCCGCTCCCACAAGCGTGCGCGGCTGGCGCTGGACGGGCGCCCGGTGGCGCTGTTCGGGCCCAACGGGGCGGGCAAGACCAACCTGATGGAAGCGGTATCGCTGCTGTCACCGGGGCGCGGCCTGCGGCGGGCGGCGGCGGAGGACATCATCCGCAGGCCCGAGGCGATCGGCTGGAAGGTCTCCGCCTCGGTCGAGGGGCCGGGCGCGGCCCATGACATCGCGCTGACCGCCGAGGTCGGGCAGGCGCGGACCTGTCAGATCGACGGCAAGCCCGCGCCGCAACTGGCGCTGGCGCGGATCGTGCGGATCGTCTGGCTGGTGCCGTCGCAGGACAGGCTCTGGACCGAAGGGGCGGAAGGGCGGCGGCGGTTTCTGGATCGCATCGCGCTCAGCTTTCTGCCCGACCATGGCGAGGCCGTGCTGACCTACGAGAAAGCGATGCGGGAACGCAACCGGCTGTTGCGCGACGCGGTCCGCGACCCGGCCTGGTATCGCGCGCTGGAAGCACAGATGGCCGAGGCGGGCGCGCGGATCGTCGGGAACCGTGCCGAAGCCTTGCAGCGGATCGGCGCGGCGCAAGACGGGGCCGCCACGGCCTTTCCGGCCGCCGACCTCGCGATCGACAGCGACCCGGTGGACACCCTGGCCGAGGCGCTGGCCGAGGGGCGTGCCCGCGACCTCGCCGCCGGGCGCACGCTGACCGGCCCGCACCGCGCCGACCTGAACGCGATCTACCGCGACAAGGGCGTCCCGGCGAAGGACTGCTCGACCGGCGAACAGAAGGCGCTGCTGATCTCGCTGATCCTCGCCAATGCCCGCGCGCTCAAGGCTGACACCGGAACCGCGCCGCTCGTGCTGCTGGACGAGGTGGCGGCGCATCTGGACGCGGATCGGCGCGCCGCATTGTTCGACGAGATCTGCGCGCTGGAGGCGCAGGCCTGGATGACCGGCACCGGGCCGGAACTGTTCGCGGAACTTGGTAACCGGGCGCAGCATGTCGCGGTCAGTGACGAGGGCGGCGAAAGCGTGGTCGCGGCGCCATGACCGCGCAGGGGGTGGTGCGGGCCGGGATCGCGGCGGGGGGAAACGGCCGACTGACCGGAGCGGCGGGCCCGTGACCCTTACGCTGATCCAGATCGCGCTCTATGCCGGCGCGCTGTTCGTGCTGTTCCTCACGCCCGGCCCGGTCTGGCTTGCCACGGCGGCGCGCACGCTGGCCCATGGCTGGACGGCGGCGATCCCGCTGATCGCGGGCGTGGCTCTGGGTGATCTGGTCTGGTCGCTGCTGGCGGTTCTGGGGCTGGCCTGGGTCGTGGGCGCCTGTCCGTGGGTGATGGAGGTGCTCCGCTGGGTCGCGGTTGCGGTCTTCGCGCTGATGGGCTGGCTGCTGATCCGCCACGCCGAGCGTGCCATCGCCGCCGACAGCGCGCTGACGCGGCCCGGCGCGCTGGCCGGGTTCCTCGCGGGGATCGCGGCGATCCTCGCCAATCCCAAGGCGGTGCTGTTCTACATGGGCATGCTGCCGGGCTTCTTCGACCTGACCGCCATCACCGCGCCGGACATCGCCGTCATCGCCGCCACCTCCATGGCCGTGCCGCTGATCGGCAACATCGGGTTCGCCTGGCTGGTGGACCGCGCGCGCAGGCGCTTTTCCAGCCCCGAGCGGCTGGCGCGGATCAACCGGATCGCGGGCGGATTGCTGATCCTCGTGGCGGTGCTGATTGGCGTCACTAACCCCTAGATTTTGTGGCTCATGCCGTGACATCCCCCGGCGAAATGCGTATATGTTGCGCAACAGAACGGGACAAGAAACACATGTCAGAGCAAACCCCGCCCAACACCGATTACGGTGCTGATTCCATTAAGGTTCTCAAAGGCTTGGAGGCGGTCCGCAAACGCCCCGGCATGTATATCGGGGACACCGACGATGGCTCGGGCCTGCACCACATGGTCTACGAGGTCGTGGACAACGGCATCGACGAGGCGCTGGCAGGCCATGCGGATGCCGTAACGGTCACGATCCATGCCGACAGCAGCGTTTCCGTCTCCGATAACGGGCGCGGCATCCCGGTGGGCATCCACGAGGGTGAAGGCGTCAGCGCCGCCGAGGTCATCATGACCCAACTGCATGCGGGCGGGAAGTTCGACAGCAATTCCTACAAGGTCTCGGGCGGGTTGCACGGCGTCGGCGTGTCCGTGGTCAACGCGCTCAGCGACTGGCTGGAGCTGCGCATCTGGCGCGACGGGTATGAACACGTCGCACGCTTCGAAGGCGGCTTTACCGTCAAGTCGCTGGAACGGCTTGACCCCTGCGGCGACCGGACGGGAACCGAAGTGCGCTTCATGGCCTCCACCACGACCTTCTCGAACCTCGAATACTCCTTCAAGACGCTGGAAAACCGCCTGCGCGAACTGGCCTTCCTGAACTCCGGCGTCCGCATCGTCCTGCGCGATGAACGCCCGGCCGACGCCCTGCAATCCGACCTGTTCTACGAAGGCGGCGTGCGTGAATTCGTCCGCTACCTCGACCGCTCCAAGACCTCCGCCATGGCCGAGCCGATCTTCATTGTCGGCGAGCGGGACGACATCGGCGTCGAAGTGGCGATGTGGTGGAACGACAGCTACCACGAAAACGTGCTGCCCTTTACCAACAACATCCCGCAGCGCGATGGCGGCACCCATCTTGCGGGCTTTCGGGGCGCGTTGACGCGCACCATCAACCTCTACGCGCAGACCTCCGGCATCGCGAAGAAAGAGAAGATCAACTTCACCGGCGACGATGCGCGCGAAGGGCTGACCTGCGTGCTGTCCGTGAAGGTGCCGGACCCGAAGTTTTCGTCGCAGACCAAGGACAAGCTGGTCTCCTCCGAAGTGCGCCCCGCCGTCGAAGGGCTGGTGAACGAGAAACTCAGCGAATGGTTCGAAGAGCACCCGCAAGAGGCCCGCGTGATCGT
>CAZTUG010000001.1:58600-102631 GCA_964615955.1 uncultured Roseicyclus sp. | reverse complement strand
TCAGAAGCGTGCCGACATAAACGGCAAGGAAGGCCAGCCACACGATCGTCAGCCAGATATCGGTGTACCATTCCGGCTCGGCGTATTCCTGGCTTTGCGTGGCGCCCAGAAGGTAGCCGGTCGCGGCCAGCACGATGAAAAGCTGGTAGCCCCAGAACACGAACCACGACAGGTTGCCGCCCCACATCCGAACGGCGCTGGTGCGCTGGACGATGTAGAAGGATGCCGCGATCAGGGCGTTGCCGCCGAACGCGAAGATCACCGCCGAGGTGTGCAGCGGACGCAGGCGCCCGAAGTTGCCATAGGGTTGCGCCCAGTCGAAATTCAGCGCCGGAAAGGCCAGCTGGAAGGCGATGAACACGCCGACCAGGAAGCCGGTCACGCCCCAGAATACCGTCGCGATCGCGGCGGCCCGCACCGGGCCGTCCATGTATTCGCCGGTTGGCACGGCAACCGCCGGTTCGCCGGTGCGGCGCAGCTGCCACAAGAACACGCCGCCAGCCACCAGCATGATCAGGATCGCATGCACCTTGTACGCGAGGTCCAGCCCGTAATTGGCGGCTATCGCGGCGCAGATCGTGATCAGGCCAAGGATCGGCAGCTTCACATAATCAAGCATCGATCGTCCCTTCGTCTTGCTTCGGCTGGATACCGGGAAAGGATCCCCGGAATCGTCCGAAGCTGTTCCATCTGTCCCGTAATCGCGGATTGGCGGGCCCGCGGCCTTGATCTGGGTCAAGGGACAGAAGCAATCTGCTTGATGCAGGTCAAGGAATTGGCCCGGTATGCCGCTTTTCGGGTGACCGGTCGCAAGCGCGGGCGGCGAAGCGGCCCGGACGCGGCCGCGAACCGGCCTTGGTCACGGTCCGGCACGCGTCCGGCCTCCCCCCCCTGCCCGGGGCGGCCTGTCCAGGGGTCTGTCCAGGGGGCTGCCCGGGGCCTGTCCGGGGGCGCGCACGAGCCGATCTGCCGATGCGTCAGGTATGTACAGGGTGTGTACAAGCTGTGTACGGGTTGTGCACCGGTCCGAACGGGCCGTGGCGCGGCAGGTCAGGCCAGCACGCCGCCATCGGCATCGTCGCCGGTCTCGTCCATCAGCAGGTCGAAATCGGGCACGATGATCCGCCGCTTGCCGTCCATTTGAATGACCCCATCGCGCTTGAGCGCCGACATCTGGCGGCTGACCGTCTCCAGCGTCAGGCCAAGGTAATCGGACATCGCCTCACGGGTCAGCGGCAGGTCGAATGTCATGTTCTTGCCGGGCTGCTTGCCGTCGGCCAGCGTCTCGCGCCGGGCCAGGATGGACAGGAAACTCGCGATCTTTTCGCGGGCGGTCTTGCGACCCAGGATCAGCATCCACTCACGGGCCGCGTCCAATTCGTCCAGCGTCATCTCCAACAGGCGCTGGCTGACATGGGGCGTGGACAGGATCAACTCGTGGAACGGCTTGCGCCGGAAACAGCACAGCGTCACGTCCGTGATGGCCGTCACGTCATAGGACACGCGGTCGCGATTCGGCCGCCCGATGAAGTCGGACCCCAGAAGCAGGCCAACCATCTGCCGCCGTCCATCCTCCATCGTCTGGGTCAACGTCGCGACGCCAGACACAACGGAGGCCACGAAATCCATCGGATCGCCCGCCCAGACGATCACCTCGCCTGCGCTGAACTTGCGGTAGAACTTGATGGCTTCCAGTTGCGCCAATTCATCCGCGTCGCACCGCGCGCACACGGCGCGATGGCGGATAGGACAATCGCTGCAATCGCTGGTCCCGATGGATGGCGCGTTCCGGTTCATACCGTGGCTCCTGTTCGCTTGAAACACGGACCAGCGTGCTTGATCCAAATCAAGGAAACCGCTCCGATCTGATGCCAGTCTATGCAAATGGATCAGCATTCTCAACTCCAGCGCTTTGGTCTTTTTGACGCAAACGTGCCCCGCTACACCTCCTACCCGCCCGCGACCCAGTTCGCCGGCGGGGTCACGCCCGACGTCTATCGCGGCTGGCTTGGGGAAATTCCCGCAGGATCGGCCGTTTCGGTCTATGTGCATGTGCCGTTTTGCCGCCGATTGTGCTGGTTCTGCGCCTGCCGCACGCAAGGCACGCGCACCGACTCGCCGGTAAAGGCCTATGTCGAGACCCTGCTGCAGGAGATCGAAAGCATCCGCGCCGCCCTGCCCGAGGGGATCACCGCAAGCCGCGTCCATTGGGGTGGCGGGACCCCCACGCTGCTGCCGCCCGAGGATATGGCGCGCCTGGCCGCCGCCCTGCGTGCCGCGTTCCCCGCGACGGATGGCACCGAAATCTCCGTCGAGATCGACCCGAACGAAATCGACGATCCGCGCCTCGATGCCTTGGCCGCGATGGGGATGACCCGCGCATCCATCGGGGTGCAGGATTTCAACCCCGAGATCCAGAAGATCATCGGACGCGAGCAAAGCTACGAGGTCACACGGGCCGCCGTCGAAGGCCTGCGCGCGCGTGGGATCACTTCCCTCAACACTGATTTGCTCTATGGCCTGCCGCTTCAGACCCGCGCCCGAATCACTGCATCCCTGCAGATGCTGCTGTCTCTCAACCCCGACCGGATCGCGCTTTTCGGCTATGCCCATGTGCCCTGGATGGCCAAGCGGCAATCGCTGATCCCGACCGAGGATCTGCCGACGCCCGAGGCGCGCCTGCGCTTGTTCGAGACCGCGCAAAAGATCCTGACGTGGGACGGCTATCGCCAGATCGGAATCGACCATTTTGCCCGGACCGGGGACAGCCTGTCCATCGCAGCGACCGAAGGCAAACTGCGGCGCAATTTCCAGGGCTATACCGATGACACCAGCGAGGTTCTGATCGGCCTTGGCGCGTCGTCCATTTCGCGCCTGCCGCAGGGCTACGCCCAGAATGCCTCCAGCACTGCCGCCTACCAGAAGGCCGCACGCGCGGGCGAACTGGCGATCGCGCGCGGGCATCCGTTCAGCGGCGAGGACAAGTTGCGTGCCCGCATGATCGAAATGCTGATGTGCAACTTTCGCATAGAAACCGCTGGCCTTCTGGAGGAAGGCGTTGGCTCCCTGACGCGGATCGAGGCGCTGTTGGACAATGCCGCCCGCGCCTTCCCCGGGCAGGTCGAACGGTCCTCGGAAGGTCTGTCGATCCCCTCGGCCGCGCAGCCCCTCGCCCGGATGATCGCCCGCCGACTGGATGCCTATGAGAGCAAGGCGTCAGGGCATTCCTCGGCGATTTGACGGAGTCGGCTTTCAGGCCGCATTGCCGGTCAGGTCGCCAAAGGCCGCCTTCATCAGTTCACGCGTGTAGGCCGTCTGCGGCCTGTTGAACAACGCCTCCGTCTCTCCCGCTTCCACGACATCGCCTTGGCGCATCACGATGACCTTGTGGCTCAACGCGCGCACCACCCGCAGGTCGTGAGAAATGAACAGGTAGGCCAATTGGTGATCGGCCTGAAGGCGGCGCAGCAAATCCACGATCTGAACCTGCACCGTCATGTCGAGCGCGCTTGTCGGCTCGTCCAGCACCACCAGTTTCGGGCGGAGGATCATCGCGCGCGCGATGGCGATGCGCTGGCGCTGACCGCCGGAAAACTCGTGCGGATAGCGGTCCAGCATGGCAGCGTTCAGGCCGACCTCCTCAAGAATTTCCGCCGCGCGTTCGCGTCGATAGGCCTTGTCGAACCCCTGCACCTGCAACCCCTCCGAGACGATCTGTTCGATCGTCATGCGGGGACTGAGCGATCCGAACGGATCCTGGAAGACGATCTGCAATTCCTTTCGGACCTCGCGCAACTCCGTTGCCGGAAGAACGGAAAGGTCGCGTCCGAGAAAGCCGATCGGGCCTTCGGACCGGGTAAGGCGCAGGATCGCAAGCGCAAGCGTCGTCTTGCCCGATCCGCTTTCGCCCACGATCCCCAGCGTTTCGCCCTGACGCACCGCGATGCTGGCGGCATTGACCGCCTTCACATGGCCCACGGTGCGGCGCAGCAGGCCCCGCTGGATCGGAAACCAGATACGCAGATCGCTTGTGGTCAGGATCTCCGGCGCGTCGTCCGGCACCGGCGCGGGGCGGCCGGATGGCTCTGCCCCAAGTAGCTTGCGGGTATAGGGATGCTGCGGATTTTCGAAGATCTCGGAGGTTTTGCCCTGCTCCACGATCTCGCCGCCCTGCATTACACAGACCCGGTCTGCGATGCGGCGCACGATGCCCAGATCGTGGGTGATGAACAGCAAGCTCATCCCCTCTTTCCGCTTCAGATCAGCCAGCAATTCCAGGATCTGCGCCTGGATCGTCACGTCCAGCGCCGTGGTCGGTTCATCCGCGATCAGCAATTCCGGCCCATTGGCCAGCGCCATGGCGATCATCACCCGCTGCCGTTGTCCGCCCGAAAGCTGGTGCGGATAGGCTCCGAGCCGCGTCTCCGGGTCGCGAATGCCCACCTTGTTCAGCAATTCGATGATCCGCTCGCGCAGGGCAGAGGAGACGGCATTCTGCACGCCCATCGCCCGCAGAAGAAATTTCAGCACGCTCAAGGGCACAGCGACATACAAGGTCCATATCCCGGCCTGCACGATGGCAGCCACTGCGGCGAAGGCCAGGAACGGGAGCAGGCCATCGCTATTCGTCGCATCCATGATCAGATCGCGGATCTCTCCGAATTGCTCCGGCTGGATCAGCGCGATGATGTAGAACGCCACGAAAGTCAGGAAGCCCCAAAGGCCGAGGAGCCCGGGCAGAAGCCGTGCCCGCGCGAGGCTGCCCGCGGCGCGACGAAGCGAATTGGGATAGTGATAGCCGCCATGTAGCACCAGGCTTTCGGCCAGTTGCCGTTCCAGCGTGTGCAGGGGATTGAGCGATGTCATCGGCTCCTGAAATATGAAGCTGATGTCGTTGCCCCGGACCTGTCGCAACGCGCGCTCGGACGCGCCGACCATGTCGGTTCCGTTGTAGGACACATCGCCGGTCACGGTGGCGGAGGGCGGAAGCAGCGCAACGGTTGACAGCGCCGTCACCGACTTGCCCGAACCGGACTCCCCCACCAGCGCCACGGTCTCGCCCTTGTCGACATGAAACGATACGCCGCGCACGGCATGGATCGCCTGCCCGTCCTGGCTGAAGTCGACACTCAGGTCCCTGACATCCAGGACGCGCGTCATAGGGTCGAACCATAAGTTTGCAGGGTCATGTGAACGTCTTCCTCGGATCGAAGGCGTCGCGTACGCCCTCGAACACGAACACCAGAAGTGACAGCATGATGGCGAAGGTGAAGAACGCGGTGAACCCCAGCCAGGGCGCTTGCAGGTTGTTCTTGGCCTGCAAGGTCATCTCCCCCAGCGACGGCAGATGCGATGGCAGCCCGTAACCGAGAAAATCGAGCGAAGCCTGCGCCCCGATCGTCCCTGTCACGATGAACGGCAGGAAGGTCAGCGTCGCCACCATCGCGTTCGGCAGAACATGGCGATACATGATCGTGAAGTTGCCAACCCCAAGGGCACGCGCGGCGCGCACATATTCGAAATTGCGCGCCCGCAGGAACTCTGCCCGGACCACGCCTGTCAGGTTCATCCAGCCGAAGAACACCAGAAGCGCGATCATCAACATCGGCGTCATCGGGATAACGGCGGCCACGATGATGATGACGAAAAGGCTTGGCGTGGCGTTCCAGACCTCGATCACGCGCTGCCAGAACAGGTCGACCCAGCCACCGAAATAGCCCTGGATCGCGCCCATGAAGATCCCGATCACCGATGTCAGCACCGTGACGGCGAATGCCAGCGACACGGACAGGCGGAAGCCGTAGATCGCGCGCGCCGTCAGGTCGCGGGAGGTATCGTCGGTGCCAAGCAGGTTGGTGCCCCGGATATCGCGGGGGAGCAAGCCGAAGCGGTTATCCGTCACCGGCGCACCGCTTTCGTCCAGGATGATCTGCCCCTCCGCATCGCGCCGCGCCTCTGTCCAGAAGCCGATGACATTCGGAGGCGCTGGCGCCACGCCCGGACGGTCCACAATGGAGGATGCGTCATGTGGAATCGGCGACCAGAGAATCCAGCCCCGATCCACAGGCGTTCCGTCGAATTGCCCGGTCTCCTGCACCTCGGCGATCACCGTTTCAGGGTCATCCCAGCAATCCTCCAGCCCACCCGAGATGATCAGGCACTGCACCTCGATATCGCGGTAGACGGCTTCGGTCCGGAAGTCCCCGCCGAACTCCGTCTCGGGGTAGAAAGTCAGGATCGGGGTGTAGAAGTTGCCCTGACTGCGCACCAGAAGTGGGCTGTCATTGGCAAGGATGGGGGCAAGCAGGCTAAGGCCATAAAGCAGCAAGAACAGCCAAAGCGACCAATAGGCCCTGCGGTTGGCGGTGAAGTTGCGCCAGCGGCGGCGGTTGAGCGGCGACAGCCAGCCCGACTTGGCGCTTGCGGGAAGGGGCATGTCTTCGGACGGGCGGCCGGTCGGCGACACGGGCGGAACCGGCTGGTCGGAGGGCAGGGCCATGGCGCTACCCTTCCCGCGTTTCGAAATCGATGCGCGGGTCGATCCACACATACATCAGGTCCGAAAGGATGCCGACCGCCAGCCCGATCAGGCCGAACACGTAGAGCGTGCCGAAGATCACCGGGTAATCGCGGCTGACGGCCGCCTGGAATGCCAGCCGCCCGAGACCGTCGAGCGAAAAGATCGTCTCGATGATCAGCGATCCGCCGAAAAACACGCCGACGAAGACCGCCGGGAACCCGGCAATGACGATCAGCATGGCATTTCGGAACACGTGGCCATAAAGCACCCGGCCTTCCGGCAGGCCCTTGGCGCGCGCAGTCATGACGTATTGCTTCTTGATCTCGTCAAGGAACGAATTCTTCGTCAGCAGCGTCAGCGTCGCAAAGGCCGAGATGGTGGAGGCAAGGACCGGTAGCGTGATGTGCCAGAAGTAATCCCCGACCTGCTGGATCAGCGTCATGTCCGAGAACTCGTCCGAGGTCAGCCCCCTGAGCGGGAAGATCTGGAAATACCGCCCACCTGCGAACAGGATCAGCAACATGATGGCGAACAGGAAGCCCGGGATCGCATACGCGATGATGATGATGGCCGAGGTCGCGCTGTCGAATTTCGAGCCGTCCCGCACCGCCTTGCGGATGCCAAGGGGGATCGACACGAGATAGGCGATAAGGGTGGACCACAGACCAAGCGTGATGGAGACGGGGAGTTTTTCCTTCACCAGTTCAAGCACGCTGATGGAGCGGAAATAGCTCTCTCCGAAATCGAAGCGCAGGTAATCCCACATCATCAGACCGAAGCGTTCCCAGACGGGGATATCCTCTGAATAGCATTCCTCGGCATCGAGGTCCGGTTCGCCGGTGAAACCCTCCGCGCAGACGATGCGGGCGAAGTTGAACTCGATCTTCAGGCTCTCGAGGAATTGCGGCGGCAACCCCCGCGCGCCCTGGTAACCACTGTTGAGATCATTGCCGCCGATGGTCTCGGAACCGCCGCCGGAAATCCCCGCGAACACGTCGCCCTCCCCCTCCAGTTGTGCCAGCACCTGGTCGATCGGACCACCCGGCACCAGCTGGGTGAGCATGAAGTTGACCAGCATGACCCCGATCAACGTCGGGATCACCAGCATCAGCCGTCTGAGGATATAGGCCCCCATCAGACGTTACAGCGCACCCTGGTCACGCAGGGCCTGTTCGGCTTCGGGATCGACCCACCAGAAATCGAGATAGCCCAGGTCGTAGGGCGGCAACGTCTCGGGGTAGCGATACATGTCGTAATAGGCGACCCAGTAATTCGCGTTATACCACTGGCCGACGCGGATCACGCGGTCGCGCAGGACACGGTCCAATGCGACAACGGCGACGTCCAGCTCTTCCCGCGTCTCGGAATTCACAACGACCTCGATCAAGGCATCGACGCCTTCATCCGCGAGACCGGGGACGTTGAACAGCGACTCGTCCGCACCGAGCGAGCCGAAATACTGCCGCAGTCCCGATCCCGGCTCGTATCCCATCGGAAAATGGTCGGTGATCATGTCGAAATCGCCGTCCCGCTGGCGCTGTTGCAACTGCGCATCGTCGACGCGGTTCAGCCTGGCATTCACGCCGATGGCACGCAGGTTTTCGACGTAGGGGTTGATGATGCGCTCGAACAGCGGGGAGGAATTGAGGAATTCGACATCCAGCGTCTGCCCCGCCGCGTTGCGCACCATGCCGTCGGCACCGGGGGTCCATCCGGCCTCTTCCAGAAGCGCCGTGGCCCGGCGGGACTGGCGGCGATCCAGAGCCCGGTCGGGATCCGACAGCGGCACGGCATAGGCCTCTTCGGTGAACACGGTCTCGGGCAAGAGGTCACGCAGCGGCTCCAGCAGGGCCAGTTCCGCTTCCGAAGGCAGGCCCTCGGCTTCCATCCAGGTGTTTTCCCAGAAGCTCACGATGGGATCGTAAAGGCCGTAAAACAACGTCTGGTCGGTCCATTCGAAGTTGAACATATGCGCGATGGCGCTGCGGACGCGCACGTCCTGGAATTGCGGTCGGCGCAGGTTGATCATGAAGGACTGACCGCTTGCGATGTTGCCATTGGGCAATTCCGCCCGGATCACGGTGCCGTTATCCAAGGCCGGGAAGTCGTAGTTGTTGGCCCAGGCCTGGCTGCTGTTTTCCTGGCGGAACGCATAATTTCCGGCGGTGAACCCTTCGAACGCGGCCAAGCCGTCGCCGTAATACTCGATGCGGATGCTGTCGAAATTATTGCGGCCCCGGGTCAGCCACAGGTCGTCGCCCCAATAGTCACGGTCGCGAATATAGACGATGCGATTGCCCGGATCGACATCTCCCAGCACATAGGGGCCGGAGCCGACAAGCGGCTCAAGCCGACTATCCTCGAACGCGAGACCGCTTGCGATATGGCTGGCTTCGCTGAACACCGGCAATCCACCGGCGGTCTGGATACGGTCGCGCAGGGGCGCTTCGGGGTTGAAATCGAACCGGATCCGGCGATCATCCAGAATTTCCGCGCCCGAGATGGTCAGCGGCAATGTGGCGCGGAACGACGGCAGCCCTTCGTCGCGCAGGATCTCGTAGGAAAACAGCACGTCGCGCGCGGTCATTGGCGTGCCGTCGGAAAACGCGACCCCATCGCGCAGGGTGAAGATCACGTAGGACTTGTCCTCGGGGAAGGCGATATCCTCGCACAGCAGGCAATAGGCCGATCCGATCTCGTCCGCTGTGCCCTCCAGCATCGACTCGAAAAACACCGTGGACAGGACTGCCGCGCGGCCGATCCGGCTGTAGGGGTGGAGCGAATCGAAGGAGCCCGAGGACCACGACATGGACATCTCGCCGCCCTGGGGCGCGTCAGGATTGACGTAGTCCAAATGCCCGGCGTCCGGGCCATAACGCAATTCCCCGAAGGTGGAGACGCCATGGGCATGGATCAATCCATCCTCGCCGACCTCCTGCGCGCGGGCCGCGTGCCAGCTCAACCCAAGGATCAGCGCCGCACCGGCCAAAGGGAGAGCCGCAGCGTAACCTCTGCGGTCGGCGTCACGCGATTGATCCTGCGCCTTCGCGGCAACGAACCCATGTCTTTGGTCCTGCATCTCATCCTCCGTGAAAGGTCACGATGATCGGGCAAAGTTCCCGACCGCACCGCCCTGAGTATGGGTCTGGTCAGGTTAGAGACCAGTGCCCCCCGGGGGCAAGTTGAGAATATGTGATCTTGAGGTGATCCGTGCCCCGATAGGTCAGTCTTCCCTTGGCAACAGCGCCGTCAATGGAAAAAACGCCGCCCTGATCGGACGGCGCTTTCCCGAACACGCAAGGTGCGCAGCCTACTGGGTCGCCAGGTAGGCGATCAGATTCGCGCGATCCTCGATATCGGCCATGCCGCCATAGGACATCGCGGTGCCCGGCGCGTAGGCGCGCGGGTTGGCGATGAAGCTGGATATGTTTTCAGGCGTCCAGGAGCCTTCCTGCGCCAGCAGCGCGTCGGAATAGTTGAACCCTTCGGCCGCATGCTTCGGGCGATCGACAATGCCCGCAAGATACGGTCCGACGCCATTCTGTCCCGCATTCAATGCATGGCAAGAAGAGCACTGGCGCCATAAACGCTCACCGGCGGCAGCATCGGCGCTGGCATAAACTTCCTCGAAGGGAACCTCGGGCTCAGCCTCCACCGGCTCGGCGCCTTCCTCGGCGACAACGGGGCGATAGGCGCTGACGTGGTCCTCGCCGCCATGGCTGTCCACATTGTAAAGGCTTTCGGCGGCCCAACCGCCAAGCAGGAACACCAGAAGAGCGGCACAAACGGCGCCACCGGCTTTGGTAATGGTCATCGTGTCGAACATATCAGCTCCGCCTCGATCTCGGGTTGGGCGTATCTATTGTGTTCCTTTGGCCCATGGCAAGGTGTAGGGAGCGCGACGAAACGCCCTTTTCGCGATGGAATTGCCGATGAAGCCCCGTATCGCCTTCCAGGGAGAGCCCGGAGCCTATTCCCACCAGGCCTGCCACGAAGCCCGTCCGACCATGGAAGCCCTGCCCTGCGCCACGTTCGAGGCCGTCATCGAGGCCGTGCGCAGCGGCGATGCGGACCAGGCGATGGTGCCGGTCGAGAACTCCACCTATGGACGGGTCGCCGACATCCACCGGCTGCTGCCCGAAAGCGGCCTGCATATCGTGGACGAATCCTTCGTACGGGTGCACATCAACCTTCTGGGCCTGCGCGGATCGACGGTGGGCGACGTGGTGGAGGCCCATTCGCACCTTGTCTTGCTGCCCCAATGCAGCCTGTTCCTGCGCAAGCACGGCATCACCGGCAAGGTCAGCACCGACAATGCCCGCGCCGCGCGCGACGTGGCGTCCTGGGGCGACCGCAGCAAGGCGGCGCTGGCGTCCGAGCTGGCGGCGGAGATCTACGGACTGGATGTTCTGGCGCGCCATATCGAGGATCACGACACCAACACCACGCGCTTCCTGGTGATGGCGCGCGATGCCGACATGAACCGCCGGGCGGAACGGATGATGACCACCTTCGTCTTCCGCGTCCGCAACATCCCGGCCGCGCTTTACAAGGCGATGGGCGGGTTCGCGACAAATGGCGTGAACATGACCAAGCTGGAATCCTACATGGTCGATGGCGTGTTCACCGCGACGCAGTTCTATTCCGATATCGAGGGGCACCCCGATGATGCGAACGTGCGGTTGGCGTTGGAAGAATTGGCGTATTTCACCAGCGAATTGAAGGTGTTGGGGACATACCCCGCCGATGGCGCGCGCGCCTGACCAAGGGCGCGCGCCCCGGGCACGGCAAGCCGGCCGCCGGTGCGACGGATCAGCCCGGCGCGCGTTCGGCCCAACCCGCGAAGATGCGTTCGAGGAACACGACGACATAGAACAGCATGATCCCCAAGGCCGCCATGGCGAAGAGCACGGCGAACATCAGCGGGTAGTCTGCGCTGATGCGGCCTGAATCGAACAGGTCGCCGAGGCCGCGGCCATGGGGGCTGACGATCTCCATCAGGTTGGTGCCGATGAAGGCGAGGGTGACCGCGACCTTCAGGGCGCCGAAGAATTCGGGCAGCGTCTTGGGCAGGGCGATTTTCCAGAAAATCGTGAAATTTGAAGCACCTAGAGACCTCAGGATGTCGCGATACTCGGGTTCGAGAGTGGAGAGGCCGATGGAGACGGAGACGGCGATGGGAAAGAAGCTGATCATGAAGGCGATCAGGATGGTGTTGAAGTCGTGGTCGCCCACGAACATCAGCGCGACGATCGGCACCACCGTGGCCTTGGGGATGGCGTTGAAGCCCACGAGGATGGGATAGAGGCCTTCGCGGGCGAAGCGCGAGAAGCCCATGACCATGCCGATCAGGGTGCCGACCACGACCGCCAGGCCGAGGCCCACCACCGTGCGCCACAGGGTTTCCCAGCTTTTCCACAGGAACAGATCCCAGAACCGGATGTAGCGCGGCACCAGATCCGACGGGCTGGCCATGCGATAATCGGGGAGCTGGTGCCACCAGACCGCGAATTCCCACGCGGCCAGGATCCCGATGATGAACACGAGCGGGGCGACGATCTTGCGGACGGTGTCGGTCATGCTGCGCCCTCGTCGGCGGGCGCGCGCCCTTGCGCGACCTGGATCTGGTGGCGGAGCGTGGCCAGCATCGCGGCGGCCTGGGGCGTGTAGAGCTGTTCGAGATCGCGCTTGCCGGGGCCGAAATCGACCTCCATCACATATTGAGCATGGGCAGGTCTTCCAGACAAAACAATGACTTGATCGGCAAGAAACACCGATTCCCGCAGATCGTGGGTGATCAGCAGGCAGGTGAAGGGCTCGGCCGCGCGGAGGTCGTGCATGGTGCACCAGAGGTCTTCGCGGGTGAAGGCATCGAGCGCGCCGAAGGGTTCGTCGAGGATCAGGACATCGGGCTTGTGGATGATGGAACGGCACAGCGATGCGCGTTGCCGCATGCCGCCGCTCAACTCGGACGGGCGCTTGTGCTCGAACCCGGACAGGCCCACAAGCTCCAGCAATTGAAGGGCGCGGGCGCGCGCCTCGGCCCGCGACATCGGACTCCTGACGATCTCCATCGGCAACAGGACGTTATCCAGGATCGTCCGCCATTCCAGCAGCACGGGGTTCTGAAACGCCATGCCCACGGTGGGACGGGGCGATGTAACCCTTTGGGAATGCAGCCAGACCTCGCCCTCGTTGGGTTTCATCAGGCCGGAGACAAGCCGCGTCAGCGTGGACTTGCCGCAGCCGGACGGCCCGACCACGGCGCAGAACGTGTTCTCGGGGATCTGCAGGGACAACGCATCGAGCACAGGCAGCGGCCCCGCCTTGGTCGCGTAGGCATGGGTGACCGATTTCAATTCGATCATCGGGGCGGCGGTGCGGGCAGTCATGGGCAGCATCCAAACGCAAAGGAACGTGGTTAATCCCGGCGTCACGAAGGTTGACAGATGTGGGCTTTGTGCAAGGTCGCGGTTAACGGCAGCCCCGCACGGTTCGTTCCGAATGGACCCCATCCGGTCCCGTTCGGGACTTTAGGCTCCGAAAGGCCCGGTTCGCACGAGACCGGGCGATATGGCACGGACCCCAGAGAGGCCCCGGAGCGCGCGCGGACCGATGCCGCCACACACCCCGGAACCGCACTCCGGACCCCCGATCGCCTATTCGGCCGCGATCATCCGATCCTCGGCCGGGGGCAGATAGGCATCGGTGAAGTAAAGCGCCGCATCCGGTTCGTTGGTGAAGGCGTAGGTCAGGCGCAACTGCTCCAGCGCGCGGGCGAAACGGTCGGGATCGACGCCGCCCATGCCGTTCTCCATCACCCAGGGCGTCAACACGTTGGCGTCGATGGCGAGTTGCAGGCGGCGCTGTTCCAGATCCGCATCGCCGGCGGGATTGCGCGCGATGACGGCGGCGGCGGCGGCGGCGGGATCCGCGATGGCGGCGGCCCAGCCCTGCGCCACGGCGTCAAGGAAGGCGGTCACGATGTCCGGATTCTCGGCGGCGAAGTCGGTGTTGACGATGATCGCGTTGCCGTAAAGTTCCACCCCGTAATCCGAGAACAGGATCGTGGTGATGTCCTCCTCGGGCACCCCAAGGCGCGCGAGCGACAGGTAGGACGAGAAGTTGAAGCCGGTCACGCTGTCGACCGCGCCCTCGGCCAGCATCGGTTCGCGGGTGGGGAAGCCCACCGGTTCCACCGTGATGGTGGACACGTCGATGCCGTTCACCGCAGCCAGGATCGGGAACTGCGCCCAGGCGCCATCGGGCGGCGGTGCGCCAAGGACGGAGCCTTCCAGATCCTCGATGCCCGAGATGCCCTGCGACACGCGACCGACAATGGCGAAGGGCGGTTCGTCATAGACCATCATCACGGCAGTGACCGGCGCGCCGGGGTTCTGATCGAGGAAGCGGATCAGCGAGTTGATGTCGGCAAAGCCAAGCGGGAAGGCGCCCGACGCGACCTTGGGCAACGCATCGAGCGAGCCTTCGCCGGCGGACACTTCGACCTCCAGCCCGGCAGCGGCGAAATAGCCGTTGTCCACAGCCAGGAGATAGGGTGCGGAGGGGCCTTCGAAACGCCAGTCGAGGGCGAAGTTGATCTCGGTCTGGGCCGCGACGGGGGCAGCGAGAGGGGCGGCAAACAGGATCGCGCCTGCAAGCGCGGGCAGCATACGGGTGAACACGTTGTCTGTCTCCTTGTTGGGGCGTCGACCGTGCACGGGACGGGCAAACGCCATCGTTGCCGGGGCAGCGCCCGGTGCGCGGCCCGGCTGGGTTGCCCCGGAAGGGGGCGCGCCGGGCCATGGCGAGGTCAATCGCGCATCCGTCTTTCGGGATACGTCGCCAACAAAGTTGCGGCTTTTCGGGGCGCTTTGCCAGTATTTTGTGCAGGTGGGCCGAAAACTACAGCATCTTCAGGAAAGGCTGGAATCCGGTCGCGTCGCGCGCGTCGGCAAGGCGGGTCAGGGGCGTGAGCCCCAGCGCCTCGGCCCGGCAGGGATAGGCCAATGCGCCGGGGCCGGTTTCGAAGATCACCGCAACGCCACCGAGGGGGCGCAGGGAGAAACTGGGCGAAATGCGCGGCGCGATGGGCTGGCTGGCGGTGGCGATATACTGCGCGATCGCGTCGCGGACGGTGAATTCGGCGGTCACCACCTCGTCGGCGGCGTCGGCGGTTTCCATGTGCCTGCCGCCAGCGGCGCGGTAGGAATTGGTCACCACCAGCACCTCGTCCTCGGGGCGGACGGGGGTGCCATCGGCATAGCGCAGGTGCAAGATCCGGCCCGGCGTGTCGAAGACCCGGTCGCCGTCGGCATTGGTGCGGGCGGGCCGCGAGACGTCGATTTCGCAGGTCAGGCCGTGGATCCGGTCGAAATTGTAGGGTGCGAAATCGTGGTCGATCAGCGGTTGCGGCCTGTCGTCGTCCGGGTCGATCCGGTGATAGATCGAGGCCGAGCGTTCCAGCCAGCCGCGCAGCCCGGCGCCGGTGATCCGCAGCACGCTGAGCCTGTTGGGGTAGAAATAGAGGTCGGCCGCATGGCGCAACAGCAGCGGGCCGCGCGGCACATCGGTGTAGCTGTCGGGGCCGCCGCGCCCGCCCGCCTTGAAGGGCGCCACGGCGGACAGGATCCGAAGCCCGGCAAGCCCGGGCCGGTCCGCGATCAGCGGGCGGGCGGCGGCACATTGGGCGTCGGCGACGACCTGCGTGGCGGCGCAGGGGGCGAGGGTGGAGAAATACGTTTCGAGCGCGACGGTGGTGGTCCCGAGGGGGCGGGCGACGAAGGCGCGCGTGGCGCGGTGTTCGCGGGCGACCGTGCGGCGCAGGGCGGGATAGTCAGCAAGGATCCGGCGCAACGGGGAGCGGGCCGGGATGCTGACCAGCCGGGCGGCGGCGGAGATGGTTCCGGCAGTGGCCCGCTCGACGCGCCAAGAGGATGACGGGGGTGAGGACGGGGGGGAGGACGGTGGGAATAACGGTTGGGATGGCGGGTCGGAGTCTGCCGCGCGGGTCAGCAACAATTCGAAATAGCCGAGGTGCGATCCGTAGGCGCCGGGCTGCGTGATCGGCGTTCCGTCCACGGGCGCAGGCGGCGCGTCGGGATGCACCATGTGGGTGTGTCCGGCCACCACCGCATCCACACCGGGCAGGGCCGCCACCTGCCGCGCCACGTTCTCGGTCATCGGGGCGGCCTGCAGAACGCCCAGCCCGCTATGGGCCAGCACCAGCACGATATCCGCGCCCTGCGCGCGCAGGATGCGGACCTGGCCGGACACGGCCGTTGCGATATCGGCAAAGCACAGCCGGTCCTGCACATGGGGCCTGTTCCAGTCGGCGGTTTGCGGCGGCAATGCGCCGGTGATGCCGATCTTCAGGTCGACCGCCTGTCCGGCCGCGTCGGTCATGCGGCGTGTCAGCAGGCAGGAGGGCGGCAGGAAGGTCGTGCCGTCGCAGCGGTGGATATTGGCGGCGACAATGGGGAATGCCGCCTGCGCCAGCGAGGATTCCAGATAGACCAGCCCGAAATCGAAATCGTGGTTGCCCAGCGTGGCGGCGTCGTATCCAAGGGCGTTCATGGCCGCGATCATCGGGTTCATGCGGCCCGCGGGCACGATCTCGGACAGGGCGGTATCGGCCAGCGGCGTGCCCTGCAGGGTATCGCCATTGTCCACCAGCAGCACGTTGCCCGGCCCCAGGTCGCCGCGGGCGCGCGCGATCAGACCGGCCAGACGCGCCAGGCCGATGCCAGGTGCGCGCTTGTCGGTGAAGTAGTCGTAGGGCAGCAGATGCGCATGCAGATCCGTCGTCGCGAGCACCCGAAGGGTCACGCGGTCCGCTGTCGCAGCTTCCTGCCCGGTTGCAATTTTCCCGGGTTGGATCATCTTGGTCCCAGTCTGTTGTTCTTGCACGGTGACGTGTCCCGACGGCGGGCGCGACGGGGAAGCGGCACGGATGCGCGAATACTTATCCACAATCGGCCTCTGTTGCCCTGGGGCCATAGCCATGGCGTGTGACGTCTGCGGAAAGGTCCCCTGATGAGAGATGCGGAAACCGTGACCTTCGGGACGTCGGGGCTTGACCGGGCGGCGGCGCTGCGCCGCGACACGGTGCGCCTGTCCGAGGCGCTGGCCAAGGGCGCACCCGTCCTGCCGGTCTGGCGCGGCAAGGTGATGGTGGAGGGCGCGGACGACGCCCGGCGCCTGGCCTTCCGCACGATGTCCGATCTGGTCCTGTCCAAGGCGGACGAAACGCCTGTCCTGCTGGGCCTCGACCCGGCGGGCGACGGGCCGGTCTTCGCGCTCGACATTTCGGCCTGGACCCCGAAGGAGGTGGAGGAAAAGGACCTTGGCGCGTTCTTCGACCCCTCGGTGCAGGTCCACCCGGCCGAGAGGGTGAACGGTGCGGGCTTCCGCGAGTTGCGCGCCCTGATGATGCATCTGGACCGCCGCGAGGCCGAACTGGCCGCCACCGCGCGCGCCATCCTGACCTGGCATTCCACGCACCGCTTCTGCGCGAAATGCGGCGCCAAGAGCACGCTGTCCATGGCCGGGTGGCAACGCGATTGCGCCGGTTGCGGCGGGCATCATTTCCCGCGCACGGACCCGGTCGTCATCATGCTGATCACCCATGGCGACAGCGTGTTGATGGGCCGCTCCCCCGGCTGGCCCGAAGGCATGTATTCGCTGCTGGCCGGTTTCGTGGAGCCGGGCGAGACGATCGAGGCCGCCGTGCGCCGCGAGGTGTTCGAGGAAAGCGGCGTGCTGGTGGGCCGCGTCGATTACCTTGCCAGCCAGCCCTGGCCGTTCCCGGCGTCGCTGATGTTCGGCTGCCGGGGCGCGGCGCTGTCCACCGAGATCGAGATTGACCCCGAGGAGATCGAGGACGCGCAATGGGTCAGCCGCGCGCGCATGCTGGAGGTCTTCGCCGACAACGACCCCGACATGCTGCCCGCCCGCAAGGGTGCCATCGCGCATTTCCTGTTGCAACACTGGCTGGCCGATACGCTGATCTGAGCCGATCTTGGCCTTGACGCCGACGCCCCGGCCCCGGCAAACCGGCGCAGGGGCGCGACAACGAGGGGCAAGACCATGAAATTCAAGGTTTCCGAGGATGTGGACGCCCCCGCGGACATCACATGGACACGGTTTACCGACTTCTCGGGGATCGAGGCCGAGGCCAAGGGCCGGGGCGCGGACCTGGCGCGCGTCGGCAACTGGACCGCGCCCGAGGTCGGCTGCGCCTGGCGCGGGTCGATCAGGGTGCGCGGACGGATGCGGCCGCTGACCTCGGAGATCGTGGCGCTGGACGGGCCGGATCGTTGCGAGATCACCACCGTGATCGGGGGCATGCAAGCCAGCTACGACATGACGTTCCTGAGCCTGCGCGCCGACATGACGCGGGTGCAGGTGACGCTGGATCTGTCGGCCAACACGCTGTCGGCGCGGCTGGCCTTGCAGACGCTGAAACTGGCGCGGGGCCGGGTGCTGCAACGCCTTCAGGGCCTGCTGGCGCGACAGGGCAACCTTGCGGAAGAGGATTACCGCCGCGCGCAGGGCTGACGCGGGCGCCTTGCCGCCCTGTGCCGCCCTGTGCGGCCCTGTGCGGCGCTGTGTGGCCCTGTGCCGCCCTGTGCCGCCCTGTGCGGCCACTTCAGCCCTGCGGTGCCGCGTCGCGCGGCGGCCGATGGAACGATCCGTGGACCTTAAACGTCATCCTGACGGATGGCGCCGCCGCACAGACCCGAACCGGACCGGGACCGCCCATCGCGGCGCGCCCGGCCGGACCGCGCCCAGCAAAGGGGACAACGCCATGAATCTGACCATCGACGTGCACCTGCTCTACGAGATCGTGGAGCCCTGCGACCTGCTGTTGCAGATCGAGGTGGCCGACCTTGCCGACCAGCGGGTGCAGGCCCATGCCCTGAACCTGTCGCATGCCGCCCTGCCCGGGGAACCGGCGGCCGCGATGGCGGAACACGGGACGGGGCGGCGCCTTTGGGTCCAGGCCGCCGACAGGTTCCGGTGCGACTATTCCGTTTCGGTCGTGGTGGATCGTCCGGTGCTGGAGCTTGCCCCGTTGCAGGACCACACGCCAAGCGCGCTTCCGGGCGATGTCGTGCGGTTCCTGATGCCGTCGCGGTTCTGCCCCTCGGACCTGTTCCAGACCTTCGTGGAGGACGAATTCGGCCATCTGGACGGCGGCGCGAAGATCGCGGCGATGCGCGACTGGGTGAACGGCGCGATCGCCTATGTACCGGGGTCCAGCACCGGCCGGACCACCGCGCTCGATACCTTCGTGCAGCGCGAGGGCGTATGTCGCGACCTGGCCCATGTGCTTGTCACCCTTGCCCGTGCCGCGACCATCCCGGCCCGGTTCGCCAGCGTCTATGCGCCCGGTGTGACGCCGCCGGATTTCCATGCCGTGGCCGAGGTGTTCCTGGAGGGCAGTTGGCACCTGGTCGATCCCACCGGCATGGCCCCGGCCGACACCATCGCGCGGATCGGCGTGGGGGTGGATGCGTCGGAAACCGCCTTCCTGACGGCCTTCGGGGCGATCACGCTGGTGGATCAGTCGGTATCGGTTTCGGTCGGGGCCTGACGCGGGGCCTGACGCGGGGCCTGACGCGGGGCCTGACGCGGGGCCTGACGCGGGCATAACGCGGGCATAACGCGGGGCATCACGCGGGGTATAACGCGGGGCGTGGCACGGATCGCGACGACGCGCCAAGATCGCTGAAACGAATGGGAGAGCCGCGATGATCTCCGAGGTCGAGGCCTATTTCACCAAGGGCTGCGGGCGCTGCAACCGGTTCGAGACGGCGGATTGCCCGGCGCGGCTCTGGGCCGACGAACCGGTCGAGGCGCTGCACGCCGACCCGGAACTGGCCGACGCCTTCGCCGCCCTGACGCCGGGGCGGCAGCGAAGTTACGTGCTGCAGGTGGACGGCGCGACGCAGGCGGCAACGAAGCTGGCGCGCATCGCCCGGGCGCGCGACCGGATCATCGCCGGCAAGGGCGCGCAGGAGCGGTAGCGGCATCCGGCCCGCGTCAATGGCCCCCCGGCGTGCCGGCGCCGCGCGCGCGGTGGCGTTCCAGCCCGAGTTGCCGCTCGCGCCAGATGATCGCCACGCCCGCCGTGACGACAAGCGCTGCCCCCGCCAGCATCGTGGCGGTGGGCACTTCGGCGAAGACGAAATAACCGACCCCGATGGCCAGCAGCATCGAGGTGTATTCGAACGGCGCGATCAGGGACGCGTCGGCGTGGCGGTAGGACGCGGTCAGCAGGATCTGCCCCACCCCGCCCGCCAGCCCCGCGCCCACCAGCATCGCCCATTGCCCGCCCGTGGGCCAGGCCCAGCCCCAGGGCAGGGTCAGCAGCGACAGGCAGGAGGCGGTGATGGAGAACCAGAACACGATCGCCGCCGTCCGCTCGGTCTGGACCAGCTTGCGCACGAAGACCTGCGCCAACGCGGCGCAGACCGCCCCCATCAGCACCACCACCGCGCCCAGCGTCTGCGCCGTGTCGGCGGTGGCAGGGTCGAGGTTCAGGCGCGGCGACAGCACGATCAGCACGCCACCCATGCCCAGCGCCACCATCGACAGGCGAAACAGGCGCACCTGTTCGCCGAGGAACATCGCCGCGAAGATCACGACGAGAATGGGGGCGGCGTAGCCGATGGCCGTCACCTCGGGGAACGGCAGCAGGCCCAGCCCCGCGAAGCCCAGCCCCATGGCCGAGGTGCCCACCAGCCCGCGCCAGACATGGCCCATGGGGTTGCGCGTCTCCAGCCCGTGGGCGAGGTCGTGCCGCAGCAGCAGCCACGCGAGGATCACCGGAATGGCGAAGAACGACCGGAAGAACACCGCCTCCCCCGGCGGGATCGCCCCGGCCGTCGCCTTGATGAGGCTGGCCATGGAGACGAAGATGCACACCGACCCGACCTTTAACGCGATGCCGCGCAGGGGGTTCTGGGGGACCGGAGGCGAAGAGTCGGGCATGATGGGAGGGTTACGCCCGGTTGGGAAAGGCGGCAAGGGGAAAGGGCCGGGCGGACAGGGCGCTCAGGATGGATGATTGAGGTCAAGTTATTGATAGTGAGTGATATTACATTAGAGCATAGGGTTCATCCAGGGAGTTGCTCAGGCCCGACCTTCGACCATGACCTCTTGTGACAGGAACGGCTTTCCCTAACATGCCGGCATCGCGGAGCGGGCGGGAAGGCGCATGGAGCGAATGGTCGAGACGGTCGACGGCGTGCGCGCGACCGAAAGCTTCGGGCGCGCGGGCGACACGGCGCTGGTGCTGGTCATGGGGGCCACCGCGTCGATGCTGGGCTGGCCCGACGCCTTCTGCACGGCATTGGCCGACCAGAACTTGCGGGTGATCCGGTTCGACCACCGCGATACCGGGCGCTCCACCACCGTGCCGCCGGGGGCCGCACGCTACAAGATCGAGGACATGGCGGGAGATATCGTCACGATCCTCGACGCATATGGCATCGAAAGGGCGCATCTGGCCGGAATGTCTCTGGGCGGCTACCTGTCGCAGATGGTGGCGCTTGACCAGCCCGAGCGCATCGCGTCGCTGTGCCTGATCGCGTCCGAGCCGTTGGGTTGGGACGGCGCGCCGCTGCCCCATATCTCCGACGCCTTCATGGATCACTTCCGGGCGCTGGGCACGCTCGACTGGTCGGACGCGGTGGCGGTGACGGAGTTCCTTGTGGAGAGCGACCGGCTCTGCGCGGGGCCGGGCACGGCGTTCGATGTGCAAGCGGCCCGCACCCGCGTCGGGCAGGTTCTGGCGCGCACCGACAGCCCGGCCAGCATGTTCAACCATGCGACACTGGACAGCGCCCGCGATTGGACCGGACGATTCCGCGACATTGCCTGCCCGGTGCTGGTGGTGCATGGCGAGGCCGACCCGATCCTGCCGCCGGAGAACGGGCGCGCGATCGCTGCGGGGATCGAGGGCGCGGCGCTGAAGGTGCTGCCGGGCGTCGGGCACGAGATACCGCCGGAGCAGATCCGTTTCCTTGCATCGCGCATCGCGCGCCACGTGGGGGCGGCCGGGGCCTGACGGGTGCAGGGTGACGGATGACTCGGGGCGAAGCGGGACCCGACGCAGGCGCCGCTCAGGCGCGACCACGATATGCGAAGGGCCGCAATTCCTGCGGCCGGGCGTCGAGATATCGCAACGTCTGGCGGCGCTTTTCACCACCGCGCGTGTCGGGGGCAGATCCGGCACCGGGATCTGAGAAGAAACCGGGCATGAATGTCTCGATCCGGTCGAAGATGGCGCGCCAATGCTGACGCACGCCATCGCGCGAAATGCCGAGCGCTTCGGCGATTGCCGCGTCGGTCATCCCGTCAAGGGCCAGGATGGCGACATCCTGCTGCCGCAAGCTGAGGCGCAATTCCGGGGCGGTATAGTAAAGCAGCACCTTGGAAATCCCCGTCGCGGGCGCGGACAGGGCATCGTCGCGGGTGATGCCGTAGACCGCGCGAGGGCCGCCGCCGCCGGGGGACATGCTGAACGGGTCGTCGGGTTGGGTATCGAAGAGATGCGGGTTTCCGCCCGCCACCTGGATATGTCCAACCGCGACCTCGGTCTCGTGCAGGATGCGCTTGATGTTGTTGCCCCGGAAACAGCGATGATAGATCGGCACGATGGTGTTGAGCAGTTGATGCGCCCAGGGATCGGTGAAATCGAAGGTCTCCTGCCAGTATTCCATGACGAACATGGTCAGCCCGTCGGTGGCATTGCCGATGGCCTGACCTTCGCGTTTGAGGAACACGGTGCCGTCGCCATCGCGATGACGGCGCAGCAGGCGCGCGTTGAGATAGGGGCGTGGCGCGGCGATGAAGGCGGGAAGCCAGTCGGCCCAGCGGTTCCGATCGGGAAGCACCCCGGCCCAGGCCGCCGCGACGATGCCGCCATCGCCGGGGCGCATCAGGCGCCCCACTAGGTTGTCGCGTTGTCCCGTCACGCGGCCGCGCGCCCTTGTTTTCAATGGCCTACCCTTTATGGGTATTGGTGGCGTCGGTCGCTTCTTCGTAAACTGTGCCAGGGAACTTCGGTCCTCGGTCCAGTGAAAAGATGCCGGAGCCGGAGTTCCCGAAGCGGACCATCATCTGCACGCGTCCCGACCCGGACGGGGCTATTTCGCCCCGCCCTTGGCCTGCGCGTGCCCCATCGAAGAAAGCGACCCATAGTCATGAGACCCGATCTTTCGAATTTAAGGACAATTGCGGCGGCCTGTGCGGTCGGCATCACATTTGCCGGTGCCCCGGCCATCGCCGCGACGCTTCTGATTGACGACAATGGCATTCTGCTGGGCGCGATGGGCCTCGATATCGGCGGCGCCTTCTACGATGTCGCGTTTCAGGAAGGATCCTGTGCCAGCCTGTTTTCCGGCTGCGACGACGCGGCGGATTTCGACTTTGCCACGCAGGACGGCGCGCTTGCGGCGGGGCGGGCCTTGCTGGAGTCGGTTTTCGTCAATGACCCCTTGGGGAATTTCGACGACAACCCGGCCCTGACCTTCGGCATCAACGCGACGGATATGGGCAGCGTCTATATATCCCCTATGAACGGATCCTGGGCTTCACCTACCTTGGGGTCAGCGTGACGAATGCTGGTTCCGGGATGCTGGATAGTTTCGGCTTGGTCAGCCCCGATCCGAGGTCCAGCACCCTGAACATCGGCGAGACTGTCTTTGCGCGGTTTTCGCTGAGCGATGCGCAACCTCCGGTCGTGCCGCCTGTCACGCCATCGCCCGTGCCGCTTCCGGCGGGGGGGCTGCTGTTGCTGGCTGGTCTGGCGGGATTGGCAGTGTGTCGGCGGCGCGGCGCGTGACCTGAGACGTTCCCGACGGCGCCGCGCGATCTACAACCGCGCCGCCCCGAAGGTGTCGCAGGCGTTCGGGTCGCCCGTTTCATACCCCGTCGTGAACCAGCGCCGCCGCTGGTCGGACGTGCCATGGGTGAAGGTATGGGGGTTCACGGCGCGGCCCGCGCGGGCTTGCAGGTAGTCGTCGCCGATACGCTCGGCGGCGTTCAGCGCTTCGTCCAGATCGCCCGGTTCCAGCACGTCGCCCAGCCGCGACGCCCAGACCCCGGAAAGGCAATCGGCCTGCAACTCGATCATCACGGAAATCCCGTTGGACCGTGTCGGGGAGGCTGCGGCGCGTTGGCGGTTGGCCTCGGACAGAATGCCAAGCTGGTCCTGCACGCCATGGGCGACCTCGTGGGCGATCACGTAGGCGGCGGCGAAATCGCCCCCCGCGCCCAGTTGCCGCGAGAGATAGGCGAAGAAGGCGGTATCGAGATAGGCGCGCCGGTCCGCCGGGCAGTAGAACGGCCCGGTGGCGGCCTGCGCCCCGCCACAGCCCGATTGCGTGGCCTCCGAGAACAGCACCAGCGCAGGCGCGCGATAAGGTTGCCCGAAGGCGGCGGGGAAGATGTCGGCCCAGATATCCTCGGTCGTGGCCAGCACGCGGGCGGCGAATTCACCGGCCTGCTGTTCCTCGGGCGACAGCGGGCCCTGGCCGCCGGTTGTCTGTTGCCGCGGCGCGCCCTGCTGGTCGAGCAGCGGGGTCAGGTCCACGCCGAGGAAATAGCCGATGGCCACGATGGCCAGCAGGCCGAGCCCCCCGGTCGCCCCGACCGTGCGGCCCGCGCCGCGGCGATGGCCCGCGCGGCGCTGATCCACGACATTGCGGCTGGAGCGTGTGTTTCGCAGACGCATGGGACGCGGCTCCCTTTTCCGGGCAAGAGGGTTGAATGCGTGCCGTTATAGCGCACGTCTGGCGCTGCCGTCTTGCGATTCGCGGCGAAGCGCCCTATCTGCACCCCCGAGAGGTTGGCGCGGGCAAGCACTTCGCCAACCCGGTCAGATCCGGAAGGAAGCAGCCGCAACGAATTCCGCTTGGGTCGTCGTCCAGCCTCTCACCACGCAAGGGTTCTGCCGCAGGCGGGGTCTTTGCAGGCAACTATTCTGCCACAGGCAGGGTCGATGCCGCCCGAAAGCGGGGTCTCGCGCAGCGAGGGTCCGCGTGGGCGTGCCGACCTTTGCCACACATCACCATCCCGTCATGGCCGGCGCGATCGCTGCATGCCTCCCGTCCGCACGCGCCACCTTTCCGCACGCGCGCCCCCCTGTCTGCCCCCCCCCAACACACCACATTGACCCCGCCGCCGCTTCCAGCGCCTACTGCGCCCATGCATTCGGCCACCCGACCATGACCCACCCCACCCTGTCCGACCTTGGCTGGACCGCGCGCCATGCCGCGCAACTGGCCGAGGGCGAGGACCCGGCCCGCGCCGCGCGGATCACCACCGTCGCCCGCTCGCGCCTGCGCGCGCTGTCCCCCGATGGCCCGCTCAGCCTGCTGGCGCCGCCCGACCAGCGCACCTCGGACTTCGCCACCGGCGACTGGATCCTGACCGACCCCGAACGCACCATGGCCACCCGCCGACTGGAGCGCGAGACCCTGCTGCAACGGCGCGGCGCGGGCGAAAGCCATACCGCGCAACTGATCGCGGCCAATGTCGAGACGCTGGCGATCGTCACGTCCTGCAACGCCGATTACAACGAGGCCCGGCTGGAACGCTACCTCGCGCTGGCCTCCAGCGCCGGCTGCCTGCCCCTGATCGTGCTGACCAAACCGGACATGAGCGACGCCGCGGACGACTACCTGAACCGGGCCAACCGCCTGTCGCCGCTGGCCGATGCCATCGCCGTGAACGCCAAGGCCGATGATGCCGCCGAGACCCTGAAGACCTGGGCCGGGCCGGGGCAGACGCTGGCGCTGGTCGGCTCGTCCGGGGTTGGCAAGACGACGCTCGCCAATGCCCTGACCGGGGGCGACGCGGCCACGGCGGGCATCCGCGAGGATGACGCGCGCGGCCGCCACACCACCACCGCGCGGGGGCTGGCGCGCACCCGCTTCGGCGGCTGGCTGATCGACACGCCGGGGATGCGGGCAATCTCGCTCAACGACGCGGCGGACGGCATCGGCGCGGTCTTCGCCGATATCGAGACGCTGGCAGAGAGCTGCCGGTTTCGCGACTGCGCCCACGAGACGGAACCCGGATGCGCGGTGCAAGATGCCATCGGGCGGGGCGAGATCGACGCGGCGCGGCTGGCGCGCTACACCAAACTGTCGCGCGAGGATGCGCTGAATTCCGTCGCCACCGACCAGGGCCGCCCGCGCGGACAGGGTCCACGCAAGAAACCGGGCCGCCGCAACACGGGTGCCTAGAGCACGTCGCGCAGAAGTGGAAACCGGTCTTGCGCGTCGCGGACGTGCGGTATCAGACGGTCAGAGCGCGTCGCGTGCCTGCGAATGAACGCGACGCGCGTCAGGCCGCCGGACCCAACAGCGCCACGCCCACAAGCCCCGCGAACACCACCAGCAGACCGACGCACCACCAGCCCGGCACGAAGGCAAGCCGACGCAACAAGGCGCCGCGCGGCAACGGGCGCGCGGCCAGCCACGCCACCAGCGCCAGCATCGCCGCGCCTAGCTGCCAGCCGAGGAACCCGATGGTCCGGTTCATCCCGCGCGTGAACCCGTCGCCCACGGGTTCCGCCGCAAGGGCCAGCCCCGAGGCCACCATGGCCAGGCACCACGCCACCAGCACCAGCCAGATCGCGGCCCGACGCCACCGATGCCACCGGCCGCTCACCGGCCGCTCACGGGCCGCCCCCGGCCGCTCACGGGCCGCCCCCGGTCGCCCCCGGGCGTTGCCATCGGCGCGCGCTCCCCCACCACCGCATGCTCCATTCGACGCCCCATATCCCGCGGCGCCGGACCTTGCCCGACAACCACCCGAAGGGGCCAATCCCCCTGCTTCATCTATCCATAAATACTCAAGACATCCCGACCGCGCCACCCGGACCGCCGCCCGACACGGCGCGCACCCGCAGCCCCAACCGCCTACCGCCCACCGCCCACCGCCCACCGCGCGGAACGCGCGCAGGCGCATGCAGCGCAGCTGCACCATGCGGTCTGGCCCATGGACATCGCCACGCCAACGCGTTGGCGCAACTACGCGCGGTCCATCCCCGCTGCCTCGGCGGCGGCGACAAGCCGCGGCCAGCTGGCAAAGCCCTGTTCGCGGGCGATCAAATGGAGGAAGTCGGCATGTTTCAGCGCCATGTCTGGCCCGGCCTGCGGCACAGCGTCCTGCCCCGTGCGCCGAGTTCTGGCGGGGGGCAGGACGGCCTGCACTCGGGTCAAGGCCGCACGGTCGTTCGCGTGGCAGGCCTTCTTCAACGCCGTGGCGTCACGGCGCAGTTCGTCGGTCGATTTGGTCATCGGGGACCCTCACATCTGCCCCACGATCCGCCGGGAGGGGCTGAGAGACACCGCCGTGATGTCTGTCTTTGCTCTGGGGGGTGCCGATGACGGCTTTCCGCGGATCCGGGTGCTGCCCCTGCAACAGCGGGGATAATAGCGCACGGGGGCCTCGTTTCAAGTGAAACAACCGATCGGGCCTCTACCGGGCGGCTATCGGTCCAGCATGCCGAGGATGGAGGCCGCCAGCGCATTGCCAAGCACCGCGATCACGCAAGCCGCCGAGAAGTAGACGGCCGACGCCAGAAGCCCCGCGCGCAGGACGGCCCGGCCTTGGAAGGCCCCGTCCCGCCACAGCACGATCGCCGCCGCCATGGCCGGGAGGTGCGCGATGGCGAACAGCACCATCAGGGTCATGTCGATCCCGGCGATCACCGCGCGCGGACCGCCCGCAACCAGGGCCGCGATCCAGAAGGCCAGCGCGGCCAGCGACATCGCGGCGGTGAACCCCACCAGCAGCGGGCGGATGCGCGGCCCGATCATGGGCGGGCCGTTCGGGTTGACCACGCGGCGCAACGCCGGGCCGAACTGCGAAACGATCTGTGCATGGGCTGTCCGGGTCCTGTCCTGGGGCGGCATTGCGCGGCGTCCGGCGCCGCCCTGTCGACCTTGCCCGATCCGAAGCGGGGACGACAAGCGGAACCGGTCCGGTGTCTAATCCGGTGGACGCGCGCAAGCCCTGCCCCTAGTTTGGGGGGCGCAACCCGTTCGAGGCCCCATGCCCGCAGACCAAGCCCCAGCCCCCAACCCGGCACCTGCCCCAAAGGCTCCGGCCTACCAGGTTCTTGCCCGGAAATACCGCCCCGCCACCTTCGCCGACCTGATCGGGCAGGAGGCGATGGTGCGCACCCTGAAGAACGCGTTCGAGGCCGACCGCATCGCGCAGGCCTTCATGCTGACCGGCATCCGCGGCACCGGCAAGACCACGACGGCGCGGATCATCGCCAAGGGGCTGAACTGCATCGGCGTGGACGGCAGCGGCGGGCCCACCACGGACCCCTGCGGCCTTTGCGACAATTGCACGGCCATTGCCGAGGGCCGCCATGTCGACGTGATGGAGATGGACGCGGCCTCCAACACCGGGGTGCAGAACATCCGCGACGCGATCATCGAGACGGTCAGCTACCGCGCCGCGCAGGCGCGCTACAAGATCTTCATCATCGACGAAGTGCACATGCTGTCGCCCTCCGCCTTCAACGCGCTGCTCAAGACGCTGGAGGAACCGCCCGCCCACGTCAAATTCCTGTTCGCCACCACCGAGATCCGCAAGGTCCCGGTCACGGTCCTGTCGCGCTGCCAGCGCTTCGACCTGCGCCGGATCGAACCGGAGGTGATGATCGCGCATCTGCAAAGGATCGCGGGCCTTGAAGGGGTGCGGATCGCCGAGGATGCGCTGGCGCTGATCACGCGGGCCGCCGAAGGGTCGGTGCGCGACGCGATGTCCCTGCTGGACCAGGCCATTGCCCATGGCGCGGGCGAGACCACCGCCGACCAGGTCCGCGCCATGCTGGGGCTGGCCGACCGGGGCCGCGTGCTGGACCTGTTCGAGGCGATCATGGCGGGCGACGCGGCGCGCGCGCTGGACGAATTGGGCGGCCAGTATGCCGATGGCGCGGACCCGGTCGCCGTGCTGCGCGACCTGGCCGAGATCACCCATTGGCTGAGCGTGATCTCCATCACCCCCGACGCCGCCGAGGACCCGACCATCGCGCCCGACGAACGGGTGCGCGGGATGGCGCTGGCGGCACGCCTGCCGATGCGGGTGCTGACGCGGATGTGGCAGATGCTGCTCAAGGCGCTGGAAGAGGTGCGGCTTGCCCCCAACGCGATGATGGCCGCCGAGATGGCGGTGATCCGCCTGACCCATGTGGCCGAACTGCCGACACCGGGCGATTTGGTGCAGAAACTGTCCGGGATGCCGCGCCCCACCGGCGGCGCGGCGCCGGTGGGTGCCGGGCCGTCGCAGGGAGCCGTGCCCACCGGTGCCGCACCGACAGGTTCGGGGCAGGCAGGTTTCGGGCAGGCAGGTTCGGGGCAGGCAGGTTCGGGGCAGGCAGGTTCGGGGCCGGTTGGCCCCGGGCCGGTACCGCGCGCCCCGGCCTCGGCACCGATGGGCGGCGGCGGCCCGCAGACCGCGCTGGCGGCGCAGACCGGGCCGGACCTGTCGATCTACCCGACCTTCGGCTCGGTGGTGGCGCTGGTCGAGGCGGCCCGCGACATCAAGCTGGCGATCGAGGTGAAAAGCTGCTTGCGGCTGGTCTCCTACAGCCCCGGCCGGATCGAGGTGGAAGTGACCGACCGCGCCCCGCGCGACCTGGTCCCGCGCCTCGGGCGCCTGTTGCAGACGGCCACCGGCGCGCGCTGGGGGATCACCGTCGCGTCCTCCGGTGGCGGTCCGACGATCGAGGAACAGGACCAGGCCGACCGCAGCGCCGCAGAGGCGGAAGTCACCCGGCACCCCCTGATGCAGGCGGTGCTGGCGCGGTTCCCCAAGGCCCGCATTGCGGAAATCCGCACGCACGCGGACCTGGCGCAGCAAGCGGCCGCGACGGCGCTGGAGGACATCCCCGAAGAGGCCGATGACTGGGACCCCTTCGAGGACGAGTGACCGGACGCCCATGACTTGACGCCCATGACTTGACGCCCGTGACTTGACGCCCGTGACTTGACGCCCATCTCCGGCCGCGCGGACGGGGCGCACAAGTCAGGCGGCGTCAGTTCTCCTGCCAGCCCTCCGGGTCAGTCCGGCTGCCAGCCCTCCGGGCTGATCGCGCCGAGGATCTCGATATCATCGCCCGCCGCGCGCAGGACATGGCCCACCCCCTGCGGTTCGGGATAGATGCCCGTGACCGCCGCGAACGGATCGTCATGGCCGACGATGACGCGGTTGGTGCCCGCAGGCACGGCGGCTGGCAGCAGCGGCAAGACGCGCGCGCGCATCGCGGCGACCTAGTCCGGGGTATACTCCTCGGCCGGCTGGACGTTCAGGCCCGCGTCTTCCGTCACGTGCCCGAAAGCAAGATCTGCGGTCTGCCAGGCGCGGCAATACTGGCTGGCCAGCACCTCGCCCACGGGGATGCCCTGGGCCTCGATGGCGGCGCCGATGGTGCGGGCCTGATCCCATCCGGTGCGGCTGAGAACCCGCTGGGGCGCGCAATCGAGCGGATCGGCGCTGACCTGGTCGGCATAGTCGCTTTCGGTCTGGGCATGGCGGAAATAGATCACGTAGCCGCCGCCGCGCAGGGCCGCCAGAAGCGCCTCGGACGCGTCCTGGGCCTTGACCGCAAAGGGGATCGACGCGGCCAGCGCGGCGAGGGGAAGCAGGGTGAGGTAGATGCGGTTGGACATCGGAGATGCCTTTCGGCATGAGTCAAGATGCTGGTGAGCCAAGAGAAGTGACACGCTTCGGATAGATTACCTGAGTATTTTTGTCAAAATTTGGATGGTCTTGCCGCTTCGGCCCGCAACCGGTAACGGTGAAGCAACCGGAACACGTGGAGAACAAGGCTATGCTGAAGGGATTGGGCGGTCTTGGCGACATGGCCAAGATGATGAAACAGGCGCAGGATCTGCAGGTGAAAATGAGCGAGATGCAGGACGCGCTCGCCACGCTCACCGTGCAGGGCGAATCCGGCGCCGGGCTGGTGAAGGCCACCGCGACCGCCAGGGGTGAGCTGGTAGGCCTCGACATCGACCCCTCGATCTTCAACGAGGACGACAAGGCCGTGGTGGAGGACCTGATCCTCGCCGCGATCAAGGACGCGCAAGGCCGCGCCAAGGAAACCGCCGACAGCGAACTGGCCAAGCTGACCGAAAGCATGGGCCTGCCCTCGGGCGTGAAACTGCCGTTCTGAGGCCGCGCCCGTGGCCCGGACCCCGAGGGATATCGACGCGCTGATCGGGATCTTGGCGCGGCTGCCGGGGCTGGGCCCCCGCTCGGCCCGGCGTGCGGTGCTGGTGCTGCTGCGCAAACGCGGCGCGCTGATGCGCCCGCTGGCCGAGGCGATGCTGCACGTGGCGGACACGGCACGGGACTGCGTGAATTGCGGCAATATCGGCACCGGCGACCTGTGCGACATCTGCACCGATCCGGCGCGCGCCACGGGCGAGCTGTGCGTGGTGGAGGATGTCGCCGACCTCTGGGCGATGGAACGCGGGCAGGCATTTCGTGGTCGGTATCACGTGTTGGGCGGCACCTTGTCGGCGCTGGACGACGTGGGGCCGGACGACCTCGGCATCCCGCGGCTCAAGGGGCGGATCGCCGATGAGGGCATCACCGAAGTGATCCTGGCGCTCAACGCCACCGTCGACGGGCAGACGACCGCCCATTACATCGCCGACGCGCTGGACGGGACCGGCGTGCGCCTGACCTCGCTGGCACAGGGCGTGCCGATCGGGGGCGAGCTGGATTACCTCGACGACGGCACCATCTCGGCCGCACTCCGCGCACGGAAAACGATGTGATTTCGACCTGATAGCGCAGCGTCGCCGCCGTCGTTCCGATTGTTCGGCGCTTGTGGCAACGACCGGGCCTCGCCATGGGCGCCGCCCCGGTTGCCTGCGTCGCTGTGAGTTTTTCTGCCAAGATGAAAACAGGCGCGGCGCAGAGCCTCAGGGGGCCTCCGTCCGTTCGGCGGGCTCAAACATGGCCGCTTACCCGGCGGACGGAGGCTTTCACCTTGGACGCCGAGTCGGTCTCCACCTATCGACGCAGGACAACGCTCGCCCATTAACCTTAATGCAACGTAAACGCCCCCTCATCTTGGCAAAAAACCTCTCGGGGGGAGTCGCCTTGGCGACGGGGGGCAGACAGCCCCCCGCGACCGATCGTCCGGGCGCGGCCTTCTCCGGCACCGCGCGGAGGGGGCAGGCGCGTCGGGGTGGGTGGGTGGGCGACGCGTCTGCCCCCTCTCCATCCCCTCGCCCTAGCGCATCGGAGAGAACAGCGCGTCGGGCGAGGTGCAATCCCGGATCACGTCGGCACCGCAGGACCGCGGCTCGAGCGCGCGCGTCAGGCAGATGCGCACCTCCTGGATCCGGTTGGCCCGGCAGGTGACCGTCACCATGTCGGCATCTAGCTGCGGGTTTACCTCCAGAAATGCCTCCTCGATCACGGCGGCGGGCAAACGGACCTCGCGGTCGATCCGGCGCAGCAGATCGGGGCGGGTGACGCTATCATAGGCCAGACGCGACAGGTCGTAGTAGGCGTCCGCCTCCAGCCCGCTGCACACGCCATGCTTGCGCCACTGGTGCCAGGCCAGCCCGCTGCTCCCCATGATATCGGCCATGTCGCCCGTCATCCTGCGCGTGGGCGGGCGCAGCGCGCTGGGGCAGTAGCTGGGCCAGCCGGAGTCGTATTGCGGCCAGAGACCGTGCAGGGTGAAGCCGAACCCCTGTGCGTCGTCACATTGCGGGCTGTCGCGGGCGTCGCCTTCCAGGTCGCACCATGTCGGAGTCCAGCTGAGGCTCATGACGTAGTAATCGAACACGCCGGCCGGTTCGCCGTCCGCATGGGCCGCGCCGGTGGACAGCAGGAGCGCGAGTATCAGTCGTTTCATGGATTGTCCTTCGAACCCGGCCGTTGCGCGACATAAGGGCTTCCCTCGCCGCCTCACCTCGCCTATATACCTCTCGATTTCCCCGAAATCGAGGATCTGCGGGCCCTGCGCCAGCGAGCCGCTTCCACCGGCCCTGTTCCTCGTATCGACATATCCGGAGACCCGAGATGAGCAAACCCATCATGGCCAAGGCAACTGCTGTCTGGCTTGTCGACAACACCACCCTGACCTTCAAGCAGGTCGGCGATTTCTGCGGCCTGCACGAGCTGGAGGTGCAGGGCATCGCCGATGGCGACGTGGCGCAGGGCGTGAAGGGGTTCGACCCCATCGTCAACAACCAGTTGACGGAGGCCGAGATCGAAGCCGCCGAGAAGAACCCGAACCACAAGCTGAAGCTGAAGTTCAATTCCGCCGCCGTGGGCGAGGAGAAGCGGCGCGGGCCGCGCTACACGCCGCTGTCCAAGCGGCAGGATCGTCCGGCCTCGATCTACTGGCTGGTGAAGTTCCATCCGGAGCTGACCGATGGCCAGATCTCCAAGCTGGTCGGCACCACCAAGCCGACGATCCAGGCGATCCGCGAGCGGACCCACTGGAACATCAACAACATCCAGCCGATCGACCCGGTGGCCCTTGGCCTGTGCAAGCAGACCGAACTGGACGCCGCTGTGCAGAAGGCCAATGCCAAGAAGCTGGCCGCGGGCGGCGCGATGTCCGATGACGAGCGGCGCAAGCTGGTCTCCACCCAGACCTCGCTGGGGATGGTTGCCGGGTCGTCCGTGCCGTCCTCCATCGCCGGGCTCGAGACATTCAGCCTGTCGCGCGACGACGAGGAGGAGGAGGATCGCTTCAAGCCGACGCCGAATGCCGACAACCTGTTCAACCTGCCCGATGCCGGGGATGATGACGACGACGATTGATCGGCGGCGGGCCGCAGGCCCCGACGTGGTCCCGTGACGCTCCAGCCCCGCGCCGTATCGGTCGCGGGGTTTTCTTTTGGAGCAGAGGGCCGATGCCGCCCGCAGCATGGCTTCGGGGGGGGGCCGGCGCGGTGTTGCGCCTGGCACGTCCTGCCCGGTTTCCGACTTCGGACGCCCCCCCGCGATCACGGGATCCGTTGCATTGATGCAGATCATAGGAGGAATCTATCGCCGTGATAGAGTCTGCCTTGCGATACGATGTCAGGGACAGTTCCGATTTTTCCACGCGATTGCGTCGCGAGCCGTCTGCGTGTCCGCGCTTTTTCACCAGCAATCGTGAAAGGATATGATATGCAGTCACCAAAGTCATTATTGGCTCTGGCCCTGTTCGGCGGCACGCTTGTTTTCGCCTGGGTCACCCATGGAACCGGCGTTGTGATCGACGACGCCGATCGCAATATTGCCATACCCTCCGACCTGACGGTGCCCCTGCAGGTGCAGGCGGCCTACAACAACACGACGATGTTCTTCCGCTATCGCTGGCCTGCGGAGCGTCCGGGCATCTTCCACGACGTGCTGCGGTACCAGGACGGCGAATGGATTCGCGAAGGCCGCGCCGTGCCGGGTTCGCAGCCCGATGGCCTGCACGAGGATCGCGTCGCGATGATGCTCGACGACGGCAGCGTGCCCGAGTTCGGGCGCTACGGCGGGTATATCGCCATTGGCGACGGGCTTGCCGGGTTGACCGACGAGGCCCCGGAAGAGGTCACGAAATACCTGCCGCAAACCCGCAACAGCCTTGGCCAGTGGGATGACATGGCCGGGGACGACACGATCGCCGCGCAGCGCGCTGCGGGCTATTTCCTCGACCTTTGGCATTGGCGTGGGGGGCGGTCCAATCCGATCAACGTCGCCGATGACCAGGTGATCGCCGCCGCGCGCGGGGGTGATGTGGGCCGGTCGAGTTACGGCACCAACTGGGACGGTGATCTGAACCAGCCGCAAATGATGTTCGCCGCCGGACACGACACCTTGCAATGGGACGCCATCCTTGCCGGTGCCGTGACCCAGGACGATACCTACGCGCTGACCCCGGTCACGGCAGTGCCGTTCGATCCGGAGGCCGGCTGGCAGAACGGGGACGTGGTTCCACGCCGCGTCTTGCGGACCCCCGAAGGTTCGCGCGCCGATATCGGTGTTGTGGGCGAGGGCCGCTGGGAAGATGGCTATTGGGATGTGACCCTGTCGCGCGCACTGGATACCGGTGCCCCCGAGGATGACAAGATCCTGCGCGATCAGGGTGCCTACCAGGTGGCCTTCGCGATCCACCGCAACGCCACGGGCGGGCGCTGGCACTATGTCTCGCTGCCGGCAACACTGGGGCTTGGCCGTCCCGGCGATATCGTCGCGACACAATTCCAGGGCCGCACCCCCACCTGGGGCGAGGACTGGACCGACGTGACCCTGTTCTACCCGGGCCAGGTCACGTGGCCGATGCTCAACAGTGCCGAACATGCCGGTGCCGAATCCATCGCCGAGGGCGTTCCGGTGGCCTTCCGCCACTCGCCCGAGCAATTGGCGAATTACGGCATCGAGCGGGAATTCCAGCCGCAGATCCGGCGTCAGTGGTTGTTCACCCTGCTGGCGGGCGTCGCATTGATAGCGACATTCGGCTTCGCCCTGAGTTCCACCCTGTCCAACCGCGAAGGAGCCTGATCCAATGGCTGCATATCACGTCGTCATGGTCCACTTTCCGATCGCCCTCTGGCTGGTGGCCGGACTTGCGATCTTCATCCGGGGCGTTTCTGCCGGGGCCATCGGGCAAAGCTTTGACAAGGCCCTGCCGACCTTGCTGGTCGGGGGGCTGATCTTCGGTGCCGTGGCCTGGGGTCTGGGGCTGAGTGTCTGGCCATGGGAAACCCTCAGCGCCACGCCGATGGGCCGCAACCACATGCTGCTGGCCAGTTGGTCCTGGGCCTATTTTGCCCTGCTGACATGGCTGCGGCTGCGCCACGGCGCGGCGATCTGGCAGGGGCTGAACCGGCTTCTGATGGTCGGGCTGGCCGGTATCGGGGTTGTCTTCGTCGGCATCACCGGCACGCTGGGCGGGCACCTGGTGGGCAATTACACCGAGGTGGGGCAGGTTCTGCGCCTGCTGGGGTGGGAGATCTATACCACCTTCTACGTGCCCGACCTGGCGCTTTGGGTCATCGTCGCAGTCAGCGTGGTGCTTTTGGCCCTTGGCGTGCTGGGCCGAGGCGGCCCGCGCAAGGCGGGCTGAGGGGCGCAGCGCCCGCTCCTTGACCAGACCACAGGCCCCCGGTTCGGACAGATGCCGAACCGGGGGCCTTTCCTGTCGCCATGCCAAAAGCTCTCTGCCGGTGCGGTGACATGGCGATGACCGCCGCGCTGCCGGAAGCGTGTCGCGTTCACGCGCAGTCACGTGACCCAATCGAACCTTTTGATACCGCCCGTCCGAGACGCGCACGACCGGTATCCACTTTTGCGCGACGTGTTCTAATGCGCCGCCCGGCTGACGCTGTCCAGAAGCGTGCGGCCACCGTCGATGGTGATGATCTCGCCGGTCATGAAACCCGCCCCGTCCGAGGCCAGGAACTGCACCGCCTCCGTCACCTCGCGGGGGGAGGCGATGCGCCCCATCGGCGTGCACTCGCGGATCTCGGCGCGCAGGCCGTCGGTTTCGTTCAGGCTGTCCTTGAGGCTGTTGGACATCACCGATCCGAAGGCCACGGAATTCACCCGGATGCGGTGCTGTGCCAGCGCCACCGCAAGGCTGCGCGTGACCTGATCGAGCGCCGCCGTGGCGATGGAATAGCCCAACAGGTCGCCATGGGTGCGCCGCGCCGCGATGGACGAGATGTTGACGATGGAACCCACCGGCCCCTCTGTCTGCCCGTCGGCCTCGGCCTGGGCGATCATGCGCCTGGCGACAAGCTGGCTCAGGCGGAGGGCGGGAAAGGTGTTCTGGCTCAACATGTCCTCGACCGAACCGTCGGTGGGGTCGAGCGGGTCGGTCGTGGTGAACTGGCGGCTGGCATTGACCAGGATGTCGATGCGGTCATAGGCGTCCACGGTGGCGGAGACGAGGTTTTCCAGCGTCAGGCGTTCGCGCAGGTCGCCCGAGAAGTAGCGGATATTGCCCTGGTCGCCGCCGCGCCCGCCGCATTCGTCCTTCAGCCTGGCCTTGTCGCGGTCCGCGAACATCACGTTCGCCCCCTGGTCGAGGAAATGCCGCGCAATCGCGAGGCCCAGGCCATTGGCGGCGCCAGTGACGATGGCGGTCTTGCCTTGGATGGATAGTCCCATCAGTTGCGTTCCCTGGAGTTGTGGACCGGTGCGCGTTTGGCGCCGGGTTTCGCCCCGGTGCGGGGCTTGCTGGCCTCGTAGATCTTGTAGCCTTCCAACTCGCCCAGCATGGAGCCTGCGCCGAAAACGGCCTTGAGGGTGTCCTCATAGGGCAGGTGGCGGTTGGCGACCATGAAAAAGCGGCCCCGTGCCGTCAGGTTCCGCGCCGCCGACGCGATGAAGGCGCGGCCCAGCCCCGGATCGGCACGGCGACCGACATGGAAGGGCGGGTTGCACAGGATCGCGTCATAGGGCGCGGCGGGCGTGAAGCGGTTCACATCGGCCCAGTGGAAGGCGGCACGCGGATCCGCGACATTGATCCGGGCGGCCTCCAGCATGGCGTGGTCGGCCTCCACCAGGTCGAGCGCTTCGATCCCGGGCTGTTCGTCGAGCACTTCGCCCGCGACATAGCCCCAGCCCGCCCCCCAATCGGCCACCCGGCCGGAAAGTTGCGGCACCAGCGCCACCAGGATCTCGGACCCCCGGTCTGGGCCATCGGCGGAAAAGCCGCCCGGAACCGTCAGGTAGCCGGCCCCGGTCTGCGTCGGCGCGGCGATCCAGTCCGTGACCTGCGCCGACAGGTCGACCGGGCGGCGCAGCCAGGCCAGCTTGCCATGGGCCTTGGACATCACGCCATCGACCTCGAACGCGGCACGCAGCAGCTTCAAGACGGCTTCCACGCCGTCTTCCTTCTGGCCGTCCACCATCAGCAGACCACCGGCAGGCAGGTGGCCCAGCGCCTCGGCGATCATCGAAAGCGTCCCGGCGCGCGACTTGGTGACCTGCACGAGAGCGGCGGCGAATTGGCCCTCGGGCGCCACCAGCACAGTCTCCCCCCGCGCCTTGAGGCGGTCGTGATCGGGCGCGAAGCCCTGAACGCAGGTCGCCGCACCCAGGGCGGAGAAATCGCTGTCGGCGCGCGCGCCCATGACAAGCACGGGACCGTCGGGCGGGGCGAATGCGCCGCCCTCGATCGCAAGGGTCCATCTGTCGGGGGTCACGTCAGGGGCAGAGGATTACTCCTCCTTCTCCATGGTGCATTGCAGGGGGTGCTGGTTGCGGCGGGCGAAATCCATCACCTGCGCCACCTTCGTTTCGGCGATCTCGTAGGAAAACACGCCCACCACGGCAACGCCCTTCTTGTGGACGGTCAGCATGATCTCGACCGCCTGGGAATGGGTGATGCCGAAGAATCGCTCCAGCACATGCACCACGAATTCCATCGGCGTGTAGTCGTCGTTCAACAACAACACCTTGTAAAGCGGCGGCCGTTCCGTCTTGGGTTTGGTCTTGGTCGCAAGCGAGGTGTCGCTGCCGCCGCCCATGGCGTCGTCATCGTCGTCCTTTTCGGCCATCATGGTCCAAGACACTGTCATCAGATCGACTTCCCGGTTTCGCAGGTCATGCTGAGACTGCATTATATATGACACGAACCGATTCAGAAAAGAGGGGCAAATGCCCAAAACCGGCGGCAAGTCCTTGAGCGTGATCGGCTTCGATGCAGATGACACCTTGTGGCAGAACGAGTCGTTTTTTCGCATGACGGAGGATCGTTTCGTCGCGGTGCTATCCGATTTCGCCGAAGATGACCACCTGAGAGCGCGCCTGATCGCGGCCGAGCGGCGCAACGTCGGCCATTACGGCTTCGGCATCAAGGGCTTCATGCTGTCGATGATCGAAACCGCGATCGAGGTGACGGAGGCGCGCGTGGGGGCCTCGGTCATCGCCGAGGTGCTGGCGATGGGGCAGGAGATGCTGCGCCATCCGATCGAGTTGCTGCCCCATGCGGAGGCGACGCTGGGCGTGCTGTCGGACACGCATCCGCTGGTCCTCATCACCAAGGGCGATTTGCTGCACCAGGAACAGAAGTTGGCGGCGAGTGGCCTGGGCGATTTGTTCGCAGGCGTGGAGATCGTGTCCGAGAAGCACCCCGCCATCTATGCCCGCGCCTTCGCACAGCATGGCGCCGGGGCGGATCGCGCGATGATGGTGGGCAATTCGATGAAATCCGATGTCCTCCCGGCGCTGGAGGCCGGGGCCTGGGGCGTGTTCGTCCCCCATGGCCAGACCTGGGCCATGGAACATGCCGAGCCGCCCAAGGATCATGCCCGCTTCCGCGAGATGCCCGACCTGGGCGGCCTGCCCGACCTCGTGGCGGAGCTGGAGGCGTGATGCGCGTCACAGGCCCGCGATGAGCGCGCATATCCCGCCGACACTGCCGACCCCGCCGCCGACACTGCCGCCGTCACCGCCGCCGTCACCGCCGTCACCGCCGCCGCGCGGGCGTGTCGTCGCGGCCCTTGGCATCGTCCAGATCCTGACCTTCGGCAGCACCTATTACCTGCTGGCCGTGCTGGCGACGCCGATCGCGGAGGATACCGGCTGGTCCCGCGCGGCGATCACCGGCGGGATCTCTCTCGGGCTGCTGATCGCGGGCCTGTCGGCGGGCCTCGTGGCGCGGATCATACGGGAACGCGGCGGCCGCGCGGTGCTGCTGGCGGGGGTCGGGTTGCTGGTGGCGGGGCTGGCGCTTCTGGCCATGGCAACCAGCCTGCCGGTCTACTACGGAGCCTGGGTGGTGATCGGCGCGGGCATGGCGGGATCGCTCTATGAAGCGGCCTTTTCCACCCTTGGCGTGATCTACGGCGCACAGGCGCGCGGCGCGATCACCCGGCTGACGCTGTGGGCCGGCTTCGCCAGCACGGTCTGCTGGCCGCTTTCGGCACTGCTGGTGGAGACCATAGGCTGGCGCGGCGCGGCGCTGGGATATGCCGCCCTGCACCTGGGCGTGACGATACCGCTCTGCTGGTTCGGCGTGCCGCGCGGGGGCGGCGGCGGGCGTCTGAAACTGCCCGTGAAAGCGCCGCCCTTCGCGCGCCTCGGCGACGCGCGCTTCGTCTGCCTCGCGCTGGCGGGGATCTGCCTGTCGGTCATCTTCGCGATCCTCTCCGTCCACCTGCTGACGCTGCTGACGGCCGCCGGACTGACGCTGGCCGCCGCCGTGGGGCTGGGCGCCCTGATCGGCCCCGCGCAGGTCGGCGCGCGTGTGCTGGAGATGCTGGGACGCGAACGCCATCACCCCATCGTCACCCTGATCGTCGCGGCGTCCTGCATCTGCGTCGGCCTCGCCGCCCTGCGTTTCCACCTGCCCGCCGGTCTGGCACTGGTGGTCTATGGCGCGGGCACGGGCCTGTTCTCCATCGCGCGCGGGACCGTGCCGCTGGCCGTCTTCGGGCCCGAGGACTACCCGCTGGTGATGGGACAACTGGCGCTGCCGATCCTGCTTGCCTCCGCCGCCGCACCGCTTCTGGGGGCCGACCTGATCGCGCGGCTGGGGCCGGACGCCACCCTGTCGGCACTGGCGCTGCTGGCGCTGGTGCCGCTGGCCTGCGCGCTGGCCGTCGCGGCGCTGGTCCGGCGACGCTGAAAGGCGCCGGGCCCCGCCCCATACACGGCCCTGTGCATACAGCGCCCCGCCCCATACACGGCCCTGTGCATTGACGCCCGCCCGCGCCCGGGTCAAAGACCGTCGCCATGATCGATGCCCGCCTGATCCCGCTGCAACGCAGCCTGATGGACCCGCCCGCCCGCTGGCTGGTGGCCCGTGGCGTCGGGGCCGACCGCATCACCTTCGCCGGCTGCGGCGTCGGATTGCTGGCGGCGCTGGCGGCGGCCTGTGGGCTCTACGGGCTGGCGCTGGCGGGGCTGGCGCTGAACCGGCTGGCCGACGGGCTGGACGGTGCCGTGGCGCGCCAGACCGCGCCGACGGATCGCGGCGCCTTTCTCGACATCGCGCTGGACTTCGTGTTCTACGCCACTTTCCCGCTCGGCTTCGTCGCCGCCGATCCGGCCGTCAACGGGCTGGCCGGCGCAGCGCTGCTGGCCAGCTTCATCCTCACCGGCACGTCCTTCCTTGCCTTCTCGGTCATCGCCGAACGGCGCGGCCTGACCGCTGCGGACTATCCCACCAAGGGCATCTACTACCTTGGCGGCCTTGCGGAAGGCGCGGAAACCATCGCCGTCTTCGCCGCCTTCTGCCTGTTTCCCCAGGCCTTCGCGCCGATCGCCTGGGGCTTCGCCGCGATCTGCGCGGTGACGGGCACCACCCGCTACCTCGCGGGCTGGGAGGTCTTCGCGCGCGAGGTCAGGCCCGGGCTTGACGGGTCGTGACCCGCTGCGCAGCCCGCGCGCCGGTCAGCAACCATGCGCAGAACGCCACTTCGGCCACGATCACGATCAGATAGGCGGGCGCAAAGGCCTCGACCAGGTCCGGCGCCACGATCCGCAGCGTGGAGCCTGCCCCGTAGACCAGCCCTGCGGCCGCCAGCCCGGCCCCCAGCACAGGCCCGATCCCGCCCAACCGCGCCAGAAGCACGGCACTCAGCACCCCGTTCACACCGAAGAACAACAGCCCGATGTCATAGGCCATGCCATGCAGCAACAGGGTCGCCGCCGGATCGGGGATCAGGCCCTCGGCGCCGGCCAGCAGAAGGACAAGGCCCATGGCGATCAGCGCCGCCTGCACCAGCCGGAACACCATCGCCGCAAGGGCAAGGCCCGCGCCAAGAGGGCGCAACAGCCCGAACAGAAGCACGGCCAGTCCGACATCGGCCAGCACCATCGCCGCATCCAGCAGCGCCGACCGGCGCAGGATCGCCGCAACCGCCTCGGTCGGGACGGACAGGCCCGAGGCCAGCGGCCCGCGAACCAGGAATTCCGCCGACAGACCGGCCAGAATGATGATGACGTAAAGAAGCCCCGCCGCGCGGGCCGGGGTCGGGGTGTGAAGTTCGGATCGGGTCAGGGCGTGCATGGCGGCCTCCGGCTTGAGGGTCTGAATGCCGGAGGCTCTACATCGGTCCAACCCATACGAAAATTGTCGAATTTTTCACATTACCCATGCATTTCAGCATGGATCAGAGCGCGCCGCGCAAAAGTGGGGACCGGTCCTGCGCGCCTTGGACATGCGGTATAAAAGGTCAGGGTGGGTCGCGTGCATGCGAATGACCGCGACACGCCCTAGGCCACCTTCAGAACGATCTTGCCCACATGCGCGCTGCTCTCCATCCGCGCATGGGCGGCCCCGGCATCGGCAAGCGCGAAGGTCTGGTCCATCACCGGACGCACCCGTCCCGCGGCCACCAGCGGCCAGACATGGCTGCGCAACTCTGCCGCGATGGCGGCCTTCGCGGCGTCGCTCTGCGGCCGCAGGGTCGACCCCGAGATCGTCAGCCGCCGCACCATGACCTGCGCGAAATTCAACGCCACCTTCGGCCCGTCAAGGAAAGCGATCTGCTGCAAGCGCCCGTCATCGGCCAGCGCACTGATGTTGCGCGGCAGGTAGGACCCACCCACCATGTCGAGGATCAGGTCCGCGCCGCCTTCCGCCTTCAGGATGGCGGCGAAATCCTCCTCCCGGTAATTGATCGCCCGCTCCGCGCCCAGCCCCACGCAGGCGGCGCATTTCTCGGCCGAGCCTGCGGTTGCGAACACCCGCGCCCCCGCCGCGCGGGCCAGCTGGATCGCCGTCGTGCCGATCCCGCTCGACCCGCCATGCACAAGGAACCGCTGTCCGGCGCGCAAGCCACCGCGCATGAACACGTTGCTCCAGACCGTGAAACAGGTCTCCGGCAAGGCTGCCGCCTCGGCCATGGACAGCCCCTCCGGCACGGCCAGCGCATGGTCCTGATGGGTCACCGCATATTGCGCATAGCCGCCACCGGGCAGCAGGGCGCAGACCTTGTCGCCGACGCGCCAGCGCGTGACACCGGGCCCAACGGCAACGACCTCGCCCGCCGCCTCCAGCCCCGGCAGGTCGGACGCCCCCGGCGGCGGGGCATAGGCGCCCGCCCGCTGCAGCGCATCGGGACGGTTCACCCCGGCATGATCGACCGCGATCAGGATCTGCTCGGCACCCGGCGCGGGAACCGGCCGATCACACACGTGCAACACCTCGGGCCCGCCGGGCGTCCAGATTTCCACCGCTTGCATCATCTCGACCATGTTCCACCTCCGGTGCCGCGCCCCCCTATCCCTCACCAATTCGGACCGGGGGAGCAAGGGGCCGCGCCCTCCAATTTCATCTTGGCGAAAAACCTCCGGGGGAGTCCGAAGGACGGGGGCAGCGCCCCCTCCCACGACCGCCCCACGCATCTCAGGCCGAGGGTGGCCAGCGGCCCGGCAGATCCTCCGGTGCGCCGCGCGGCGGCGCCTTGATGCCCGCGGTCAACCGCTCCAGCCCCGCCACCAGCGGTTTCAGCATCGCGTTGCCGCGCACCTTCGCCTTCACCTCCTCGATCCGCATCACGTCGCCGATCCGACGGTCAAGGAACTCCCATGTCGCCGTGTGACCGGGCGAGGTATCGCCCAGCCAGTACAGCACCACCGCCGAATAGACCCCCGACAGGATCGCCCGCTTGGTGTACCAGTTCAGATCGTCCGACCGGTCGCCCAACCCGGTCCAGATCACGTCCGCCGTTTCCCAGACCAGCCGCGCCCCGTCGGCGGCGTGGATCGGCAGCGCGAACAGCGTGGCGCCGCGCCGCACGGCTTCCTTGTCGTCCTCCACCATCTCCAGCCGCAGGCGGACGGCATGGGCCACCCGGTCGCGAAACCGCATCGCGCCCAGATCCGTCGCGGCCAGCGCCCGCGCCAGTTCCGCATCGGCGCGGCGGTGGAAGGCCACGGCCATGTCGACGGCCCCGCGCGGGAACAGCGCCCGCGCCTCGGCCTGCGGCACGCCCGCATCGGCCGCGGCGGCGGTAAAACTGGTCTCGGACCAGCCGTCGAACGGCACATGCATCAAGGCCGCGTCGAGCATCCTGTCTAAGGCGTCACGCATGAAAACTCTCCCGTCTGGCTCGCTGGACAACATAGGGGCACTTTGCTATAGCGCCACCTCCTGCAGATCCTTGCAAATCTAACCTAGAAAGGTGGTGACACCACATGCAGGTCAGTGTTCGCGACAACAATGTCGATCAGGCGCTCCGTGCGTTGAAGAAGAAACTTCAGCGCGAAGGCGTTTTTCGGGAAATGAAGCTCAAGCAGCATTACGAAAAACCCTCGGTCAAGCGCGCGCGCGAGAAGGCGGAAGCCATTCGCCGTGCCCGCAAGCTGGCGCGGAAGAAAGCGCAGCGCGAAGGCGGTCTCTGAGGCCCTTTCGTCCGATCGCCCACGCGAATCGCAAGAATTGGAAAACCCCCGAGGCAGTGCCGTTCGGGGGTTTTGCTTTGCCGCGCAAAGCGGGCGGGGGTTTTGCCTTGCCGCGCAAAGCGGGCGGGGGTTTTGCCTTGCCGCGCAAAGCGGGCGGG
>CAZTUG010000001.1:50747-58500 GCA_964615955.1 uncultured Roseicyclus sp. | reverse complement strand
GGCACAGCAGGCTCCCACGCCGCTATGGCGGCACAGCAGGCTCCCACGCCGCTCTGGAGGCACAGCAGGGAAATCGCCGCGACCGCGCCGATCACGCGAGGCTGAAGGCCCAGGCCCCATCGGCACGCCGCTGCCGTGTCACCTCGCCGAGGGCAAGCAGGTGGTTGAGATGCGCGACCGCCTCCACCAGCGCGAGGCCATAGGTGCCCTCGTCGATCTTGCGCTTGAACAGCGGCGGGAAACACTCCGCCGCCGTTGCGGGGGCCAGCGCCAGATGCGCGCGCAGGCGGTCCAGCGCGCCATGGTGGTTGTCGATCAATTGCCGCATCCGCGCGGGCAGGCCGGTAAAGGGCAGCTTGTGCCCGGGCAGGACAAGCTGGCTGTCGCGGGCATGGGGTTGCAGGGCGCTGCAGGCGTCCATCCAGTCGCCCAGCGGATCGGCACCGGGTTCGGTGGCATAGACCCCGATATTGGGCGAAATCGTCGCCAGAAGCTGGTCGCCGCCGATGACCAGATCGCCGTCGCTGCTCCAGAACGTGGCGTGGTCCGGCGCGTGGCCATGGCCGAAGCGGATGTCCCACAACCGCCCGCCCATCTCGATCGTGCCGCCTTCGTGCAGGCGGGTGAAGCCCAGCGGCATCGGATACACGATATCGGCGAAGTTGAACGGACGCTCGGTGCGGCGCGTGGCCAGCGTGTCGGCATCCATGCCCGCGTCGATCCAGAAGCGCACCTGCTCCACCGTCGCCTGCGCCTGGTTGTCGAGCGTCAGCATCCGCGCGAACAGCCACGCAGTGCGGGTCATCGACAGCTCCACCCCCCGCCCCTGGAACCAGCCGGCAAGGCCGACATGGTCGGGATGGTGGTGGGTGACGATCAGGCGGCGCACCGGCGCACCGGCCAGCGGGCCCGCGAAAATCGCCTCCCACAGGGTGCGGGTCTTGCCGCTGTTCACGCCGGTGTCGATCACCGTCCAGCCGTCGTCATCGCGCAGGGCGTAGACATTGACGTGGTTCAGCACCATCGGCAAGGGAATGCGCAGCCACAGGACGCCGTCCGCCACCTCCACCGCTACGCCCGGGGCGGGGGCATCGGGAAAGGGGGTGCGGATCGGATCGGTGCGGATGTTCATGGGCGCTGTCTAGGCCGCCAGATCGTCGGGCGAAAGGTCATACAATCCGCCCGAGCCGCAGCGGGCCTGCGCCATCATCGCGTGCGCCTCGGGCAGAAGCCGGGTCAGGTGATACTGCGCCAGGCTGACGCGGGCGGCATCGCCGGTGACTGCGGCCTTGGCGTGGTACTGCGCGCCCAGCACGCGGGCGAAGGCCATCAGGAACGGCACCGCGCCGCCGAAACGGTCGGCCATGTCGCGCGCCAGCATGTCCTGCGTCGTCTCGCGCAGGGCCGCCACCACAGGCGTCAGCATAGCGCCCAGATCATCGCCCGAGGCCGCCGCCTCGATCTCGTCCAGCAGGGCGAAGGCGGCCGCGCCGCCATCCATCAGCTTGCGACCCACAAGGTCCATCGCCTGAATGCCGTTGGTGCCCTCGTAGATCGCCGTCACCCGCACGTCGCGGGCGAATTGCGCCGCGCCGGTTTCCTCGATGAAGCCCATGCCGCCATGGATCTGGATGCCGCGATCCGCGACCTTCATGCCGACCTCGGTGCCGTAGGCCTTGGCGATGGGCGTCAGGAAGGCGGCGCGGGCCTGCGCCTCCGCGTCGCCCGCCTTCGCAAGGTCGATTGCCACGGCCAGGTCCAGCGACAGGGCGCGGGCGGCGAAGATCTCGGCCTTCATCTCGATCAGCATGCGGCGCACATCGGCATGGTCCACGATGGACCCGGTCGGGCCTTCGGTGCGGCCCTGCTTGCGGTCCAGCGCATAGGCCAGCGCGTGTTGATACGCGGCCTCGGCGACCGAGACGCCCTGCACGCCCACGCCCAGCCGCGCGTTGTTCATCATCGTGAACATCGCGGCCATGCCCTTGTTCTCCTCGCCGATCAGCCAGCCCTGCGCGCCGTCATACTGCATCACGCAGGTGGGCGAGCCGTGCAGGCCCATCTTGTGCTCCAGCGACACGACCTTGAGCGTATTGGCCACGCCCGGATTGCCCTGCGCATCGGGGATCTTCTTGGGCACGAGGAACAGGCTGATCCCCTTGGTGCCGCCGGGCGCATCGGGCAGACGCGCCAGCACCAGATGCACGATGTTCCCGGCGAAATCGTTGTCGCCCCAGGAGATGTAGATCTTCTGCCCCGTCACGGCATACGTGCCATCCCCGTTCGGCACCGCCCTTGTGGTCAGCGCACCCACGTCCGATCCCGCCTGCGGCTCCGTCAGGTTCATCGTGCCACACCAGTCGCCCGATACCAGCCTGGGCAGATACAGATCCTTGATCGCGTCGGTCGCGTGATGTTCCAGCGCCTCGATCTGGCCCTGGGTCATCAGGGGGTTCAGTTCCAGCGACAGGCAGGCCGCGCCCATCATCTCGTTCACGGCGGTGGTGACGGTATGGGGCAGACCCAGCCCGCCATGGGCCGGGTCGGCGGAAATCGCCACGAAGCCCGCCTCCGCGATCGCGCGATAGCCTTCGGCAAAACCGGGCGAGGTGCGCACGACGCCGTTTTCCAGCCGCGCCGGATGCAGGTCGCCCGCGCGGTTGAGCGGGGCCAGCACCTCCTCGCAGATGCGCCCGGCCTCGGTCAGGATGGCCTGCACCACGTCGCTTGTCGCATCCTCGAACCGGGACGCGGCCTGCACGCGGTCGAAGCCGACGATGTGGTCGAGGCAGAAGGTGATGTCGGTGACAGGGGCGCGGTAGGGCATGGGTTCCTCCCAGATGGCCGCGCGTCCGGGTCGCATGCGCCTGTTTGCATGGGCCGGGTTTTCGCGCTAGGGCCGTGGTCTTGATAGGGCGGAGTGTCCGCCCCCGCCCCGCTTTACGCAACTTCAACGTTACGTCACGAATGCCGCGCCATGAACCCGAAGTCTTGCGCAATGATGTCGCGGGGATCGCCCGCGCGGCCGAGATCCTGCGCGCGGGCGGGCTGGTGGGCTTGCCGACGGAAACGGTCTACGGCCTTGCCGCGGATGCGCGCAACGCGATGGCGGTGGCGCGCATTTTCGCGGCCAAGGGGCGGCCCGGCTTCAACCCGCTGATCGTGCATGTCGCCTCCCTGGCCGAGGCGGAGGCGCTGGTCGCGTTCACCCCCCTTGCGCATCGGCTGGCGCAGGCCTTCTGGCCCGGGCCGCTGACACTGGTGCTGCCGTCGCGCGGTGGCGTGGCCGACCTTGTGCAGGGCGGCTTGCCGACGCTGGCGGTGCGCGTGCCGGCCCATCCTGTCGCCCGCGCCGTGCTGGCGGCCTTCGGCGGCCCCATCGCCGCCCCGTCGGCCAATCCGTCGGGCGCAATCAGCCCGACGACGGCGGCCCATGTCGTCGCGGGCCTCGGGGTGCGGATCGACGCGGTGCTCGATGGCGGGGCCTGCGGCGTGGGGCTCGAATCGACCATCCTCGCACCCGGGTCGGACGCAAGTGTCCGCCTGCTGCGCGAAGGCGGCATCGCGCGCGACGCGGTGGAGGCGCTGGTGGGCCCGGTCACGGCCGACCTGACGCCGGGCCGGATCGAAGCGCCGGGCCAGATGGAGCGGCACTACGCCCCCCGCACGCGGCTGGTGATGGGCGGCGATCCCCGGCCGGGCGAGGTCCGCATCGGCTTCGGGGCCGCGCCGGGCGACCTGACGTTGTCGGCGACCGGCGACCTGGTCGAGGCGGCGGCGCGGCTCTACGCGGTCCTCCACGCCGCCGACGCGCTGGCGCAGGCGCGGGGGGCATCGGTGATCCGCGTGGCACCAGTGCCGGAAACGGCGCTTGGCCGCGCGATCAACGACCGACTGCGGCGGGCGGCAGCAGACTGAACCCAGCCGGCCTCAGGCCCGCCCCGCCTCGGATGACAGCGCCATGGGGTGTATCCCGAGGCTTTCGATCGCCGCCTCCCATTTCCGCTCCAGCCGGTTGTCGAAGACAAGCTCCGGCGTCGCATCGGCGGTCAGCCAGTCGTTGCGGGCGATCTCCGCCTCCAGCTGCCCCGCGCCCCACCCGGCATATCCCAGCGCCAGAAGCGCGTGATGCGGGCCGCGCCCCCCGGCGATATCCTCAAGGATATCGAGCGTCGCGGTCATCGCGAACCGGGGCGAGATGCGCAGCCCGTCCTCGCCGCGCGGCCCATAATCCGAGGAATGCAGCACGAAGCCGCGCCGCATCTCCACCGGGCCGCCGAAACAGACCGGCAGCGTCGGCGCCACGCCGCCCCGGCGAGGAATGTCCAACTGCTCCATCATCTCGGTGAAGGTGATGTCCTCGATCGGCTTGTTGATGATCAGGCCCATCGCCTGCCCCGGATCATGCACGCACAACAATACCACCGCACCCGCGAAACGCGGATCCTCCATCCCCGGCATCGCGATCAGCAGCTTGCCGGTCAGGTCATGGTCGAGATCGGGCATCGTCATGGCCGCAGCATGGGCGTGTTGCCGGTTTCAATCAATCGGCTTTCCGAATGCGCGCGTCTCGAGAACGTGACTTTCCATTGTCGCGCCGGTTTTCTACTTCAGACAGCATGACCCGCCTGTTCCGGCTGTGTGCCGCCCTCCTGCTTGCCTTCGCCTGCGCCCTGCCCGCGCAGGCCCAGTTCCTTGGCCGCACCGCCGATGACGTGGTGCAGGTCAGCCTGCTGCCGGGCTACCGGATGGATGGCAACCGGCACATGGCCGCGATCCGCATTCACCTGGCCCCCGGCTGGAAGACCTATTGGCGCGCGCCGGGCGACGGCGGCGTGCCGCCGGTTCTGCACCTGACCGAAGCCAGGAGCGTGTCGGGCATGGCGATCCACTGGCCCCGGCCGGAGGTCTTTTTCGCCAACGGATTGCGCTCCATCGGATATCGAGGCGACGTGATCCTGCCGGTCGAATTCGCCCTGACCACCGATGGCGTGGCGCAGGTCGCCGGGCGACTGGAGCTTGGCGTCTGCCAGGACGTGTGCATGCCGATCAGCGTCGACCTCGTCGGCCTGCTGCCCACCGCCACCGCGCGCGACGGCGCGATCGGCGCGGCCCTGTCCGACCGCCCCCTCACCGCCGCCGAGGCCGGAGCGGGCGCCGCGACCTGCGCCATCGTGCCGATCAGTGACGGGCTGCGGGTGACGGTGCGCGCACAGGTGCCCGATGCCGGACCGGACGAGACCGTGGTGCTCGAACACCGCGACCCGATGATCTGGGTGTCCGAGGCCACGACCGAGCGGCAGGGCGGCTGGATCAGCGCCACCGCCGACGTGGTGCCCGCCGACCACGGCCCCTTCGCGATGAACCGCGCGGACCTGCGCATCACGGTGATCGGTGCGCGGATGGCGGTGGAACTGGACAACTGCACCGGCTGAGCCCGTCGGCACGGTCCGGAGTCGAGTTTTTTTGCCAAGATGAATGGGCAAGGTCTGGTCAGCCCAGACCATCCTCGTCGAGCAGGTGGCGACCGCCGCGGTCCTCCACCTCGATCACCCAGAGATCCGGGTCGAAGCTGCGCTGGCGGGCGATGGACGCGTCGACCTCGGCCTCCGGCCCCCGGGTCAGCACCATCCACATCCGCGCGCCGCTCAGCGGATCGAAGCTGCGCTGGTAGAGTGTCGCGCTGCCGTCAAGCGGCGATTGCTTGACAAGGATCGACCCCGCCGTCCCGTCGCCGCGCGCCACGATGAAAGCGGGGATATCCGCAAGACGCAGGCGCGCGAGATAGGCCGCGACCCAGAATTCGGCGGTCAGGCGCGGGCCGCTCATGGCGCGTGCGACGCCGTCACGGCGCGCCGTCCTTGAAGTTCAGCCCCATCTCGGAATAGCGCTCGGCCTCGTCCAGCCAGCCGGGGCGGACCTTGACCTGCAGGAACAGGTGCACGGGGTGGCCGACGAACGCCGCGATTTCCTCGCGCGCGGCCTTGGAGACGGACTTGATCGTCTCGCCGCCCTTGCCCAGAAGGATGCCCTTGTGGCCATCGCGCGCGACATAGATCGTCTGGTCGATCCGGGCGGAGCCGTCGGGCCGATCCTCCCAGGTCTCGGTCTCCACCGTCAGCTGATAGGGCAGTTCCTGGTGCAGGCGGAGCGTCAGCTTCTCGCGCGTCATCTCGGCCGCGATCATCCGCATCGACGCGTCGGCGATCTGGTCCTCGGGGTAGAGCCACGGGCCCTCGGGCACCTCGGCCGCCAGCCAGGCGCGCAATTCCCTGATGCCATAGCCCTTCTCGGCCGAGATCAGGTAGGTCTGCGCGAAGGGGAAGGCGGCGTTCATGTCCTCGGTCAGCTTCAACAGCACCGACGCCTCCACGCGGTCGATCTTGTTGATCGCCAGCGCGACCTTTCGTTTGCCGGTGCGCTCCTTCAACCCCGCAAGGATCGCCTCAACGCCTTCGGTCATGCCGCGATGCGCCTCGATCAGCAGGACCACCACATCGGCATCGGCGGCACCGGACCACGCCGCCGCCACCATGGCGCGGTCAAGCCGGCGCTTCGGGCGGAACAGCCCCGGCGTGTCGACGAAGATCAACTGGCTCTCGCCCTCCATCGCGACACCGCGAATGCGCGCGCGGGTGGTCTGCACCTTGTGCGTCACGATGGAGACCTTCGCCCCCACCATCCGGTTCAGCAGCGTGGATTTCCCGGCATTGGGCTCTCCGATCAGGGCGATGAAACCGGCGCGGATGGACATGGGGGAACCTTGCAAAGGGGGGTGAGCTTGGGGTGAACTGAGGCGCTGATACAGGCAATCCCCCGCCGCGCCAAGCCGATGTCCGGCACAGCGCCGAACGGCCCCGCATGGCCCCGCATGGATCGACCTCAGACGGGGTGACGTATGAAGGGCCAATGGCTCGGCGCGTCCGGCCGCAGCCGCCCGGCGGCGTCGAAATCCGTATCGGGGTTGAACGGCATCCGCGCGCGCGCCCCAAGCCCGGCCAGCAGCGCCGCCTGCCCCTCCAGCACCGCTGCCAGCCGCACCTCCAGCGCCGCGCGCGCCGCCCCGTTGTGGTAGCCATGCACGCCATGGACCACAACCGGTTCGGCCACCGCCATGCCGCAATAGCGCAGCGTCTGCGCCAGCGGCCAAAGCAAAAGGCGCGTCTCGCCCTCCTTGCCATCCGGCCCGGATTCCACCGCCTGCGCCCCTGTGGTGACGCAAAACACCGCCAGCTTGCCCGCCAGCAGACCGCGATCGAACCGCTGCCCCACCGCATGCAGCAGGCCATGCACCAGCGCCCGTTCGGTCCAGCCCTTCAGGATCGCGGGCGGCGCGAACCACCACAGCGGGAAATGGAACACGATGCGGTCGGCCCGGCGGATCTTGTCCACTTCCGCCGCCACATCACCCGGCAATGCCTGCGCCGCCGCCGCCTGTTCCTGCGCCTTCAACGGATCGAACGGATCGGGCGACGCGCCGTAATGCGCGGCGCGCTCGGCCGCGTCGAAGCCCATCGCGTAGAGATCCGACCACACCACCTGGTCCCCCGCTACCGCCGCGGCCGCAGCACTCGCCTCGGCCCAGGCGCCGCAGAACGACCGCCGCTCGGGATGCGCCAACACGATCAATGTCACCTGTCCCATGGACCGTCCCTATCCCCGCCCCTGTCCCTGTCCCTGTTCCTGTTCCTGTTCGCCCAACATCCCCGGGAACGCGCACGAGGGGACAGATACCTCCCGCACCGAGACCTCC
>CAZTUG010000001.1:42262-50647 GCA_964615955.1 uncultured Roseicyclus sp. | reverse complement strand
ACCTCCCGCACCGAGACCTCCAGCACCGGCACCTCCCGCACCGGGCCCGCGACCTAGCCCGCCTCGACCCGGTCCAGCAGCGCCTGTGCGGCCGCCTGCTCCGCCTGGCGCTTGGCCTTGGCCTCCGCCTCGGCACTCTCGCCGGTCGCCAGCGCCACCCGCACCCGGAACACCGGCGCATGATCCGGACCGGAGCGGGCGATTTCCGCATAGGCGGGCGGTTCCATGCCGCGCGCCTGCGCCCATTCCTGCAATGCCGTCTTGGCATCGCGCGCGTCCGCCTCCACCGTCGCCACCCGCTCCCCCCAAAGCCGCAGCACCAGCGCCTGCGCCACCTCGAACCCGGCATCGAGGTAGACCGCCGCGATCACCGCCTCCATCCCGTCGCCCAGAAGCGCCATGCGCCGCCGTCCGCCCGCGCTCATCTCGGACTTGCCCAGCCGCATCGCGGCGCCGAGGTCGATCTCGCGGGCCACGTCGGCACAGGTCTCCTTGCGCACCAGCGCATTGAACCGCGGTGCCAACTGGCCCTCCCGCGCGGCCTCGTCGGCGGCCAGCACCGCCTGCGCCATCACCAACCCCAACACCCGGTCGCCCAGGAACTCCAGCCGCTGATTGTCGCCCCGGTTCGGCGACGACAGCGAGGAATGCGTCAAGGCCCGCGCCAGCAGGCCGGGATCGGCGAAGCGATGCCCCAACCGATCCATGAAGGCCATCAAGTCCTTCGACGGCTTCACTCGATCGCCCGGAAGAACCGATCCGACCGCCAGGTCCAGAAATACACCATCCGGCGCCCCGCGCTGGAGAAGATCACCCGGTCCGCCCGCCCCAACAGGTTCTCCGCCGGCACGAAGCCGACGCCCCCGATGGATTGCGGGAAGCGCGAATCGATGGAATTGTCGCGGTTGTCGCCCATCACGAAATAATGCCCCTCGGGCACCACGAATTCCGGCGTGTTGTCGCCCCGCGTGCCATCCTCGATATTCAGGATCGAATGGGTCACGCCATTCGGCAAGGTCTCGGTGAACCGCTCCTTGACGCACAGCCCGCCCGCCCCCACGGGACCGTTGGCGCAGCGCGGCGCATGCCCCTGCGGTCCCTGTGGCTCCATCACCTCCTCGAAGGGCGCGACAGGCGCCAGCCGCACCGGCTCCAGCGGCCCGGCCACGCCCGTCTCCGGATCGAACACGCCGATATGCAACACGCCATCGATCACCTGGACATGATCGCCCGGCAACCCGATCACGCGCTTGATGAAATCGGTTCCATTGGTCGGATGCCGGAACACCACCACATCGCCACGCTCGGGCTCGGCCCCAAGGATCCGCCCCGAGAACGGACAGATCGAGAACGGGCAGGAATGCTGCGAATAGCCATAGGCCATCTTGTTGACGAACAGGAAATCCCCGATCAGCAACGTGTCCTTCATCGACCCGGACGGGATCCAGAACGGCTGGAAAAACAACGTGCGAAACACGCCCGCGATCAGAAGCGCCCAGAAAACGGTCTTCACCGTCTCCATCACTCCGCCTTCGGATTTTGCCATTCCGCTGCCCTTCCCTGCGCTGCGACCTGCCTCATGGCGTCTCTTGCCCGCCCGCCCGCGCACAAGTCAAGCAAACGCCACCCATTTTCACGCAACGCCCACCCATTCATCTTGGCGAAAAACTCAATCCCGCCGACGCCCCCCCGCAGACCGGTCCCGGACCGGGCGCCCCCCGCGCGGGATGGCGGGTGGGGCGAGGCCGCAGGCCAGCGTCACCCCCATCCCCTCAACTCATCGTCTTGCGCGGCATCGGGCGCACCACGGGGCGCAGCCCCTCCTCGGCCGCAGGCAAGGCCTCGATCACCACCATCGCCTGCGCCCAGGGGTGATCGTCGGTCAGCGTCACATGGATCACCGGCAAGTAGCCCTCGGGCGTCATCGCCTCCAGCCGCTCCCGCGCCCAGCCGGTGACCTCCATCACCGGCTGGCCCGTGCGCAGGTTGCGCACCGACATGTCCTTCCACGCGATCCCCATGCGCAACCCCGTGCCCAGCGCCTTGGAGCACGCCTCCTTGGCGGCCCAGCGCTTGGCATAGACCTCCGCCGGCTTCGGCATCCGCTCGGCGCGGGCCTGTTCGGTCGCGGTAAAGACGCGGTTGCGGAACCGGTCGCCGAACCGTTCCAGCGCGCGCGCGATCCGCTCGATATTCGCAAGATCCGTCCCGATGCCGAGAATCACTGCGGCGACCACGCCCCGGTGACGACGCCCGTCGCCTGGTTGATCGTGACGCGCAACGCCAGCGCGTCGCTCAGGGTGGTCGCGGGGTTGTAGAGTCCCATGTCCAGCACCAGCACAAGCCCCTGGGCCGGATCATAGGCCGCCTCCAGCCGCTCGAAGGACAGGGCCCCGAACCCCGTCCATCCTGCCCCCGCCGAGACGATGCGGCATTGCCGCTCCCCCAACTCGTCGTGGGGCGGCGACAGGACCAGCAGGTGAAACGCCGCCGCCGCCGGCTCGATCGTGTCAAGGATCGCGACCCGCACCGCGCCATTGGCGAAGGTCCGGGTATTGGCCTCCCACGGCTCCGCGATGGTCCGCGCATGGCCGGGCAGATCGGGGTCGCAGGGCTGCACCATGGCGGTTTGGGCCACTGCAGGCACGCCCGACAGCGCCACGGTCAGCGTAAGGGCCGCAAGGGGCCACCGCGCCCTCATGGCCGCATCCCCGCCGGTCTGGCCGCATCCATCCGCGCGCGCATCTCCGCCATCGCCGCCTCCAGCCCCACGAAGACCGCCTCGCCGATCAGGAAATGGCCGATGTTCAACTCCGCCACCTCGGGCAGCGCGGCGATCGGCGCCACGGTATCGTAGTTCAGCCCATGGCCCATATGCACCTCCAGTCCCAGGTCGGCGGCCTGCTTTGCGCCGTCGATCAACCGCGCCAGTTCCGCGTCGCGCGCGGCCCCGTCGCCGTCCGCGGCGAAATCGCAATAGGCGCCGGTGTGCAATTCCACCACCTGCGCGCCGATGCGGGCGGCGGCGGCGATCTGCGCCGGGTCCGCGGCGATGAACAGCGACACCCGGATGCCCGCGTCGCGCAGGGGCGCAATATACTGCGCCAGCCGGTTATCGTCGCCCGCCACCTCCAGCCCGCCCTCGGTCGTGCGTTCCTCGCGCCGTTCGGGCACGATGCAGGCGGCGTGGGGCATGTGACCCAGGGCAATTCCCTGCATCTCCCGCGTCGCGGCCATCTCGAAATTCAGCGGGATGGAGATCGCGCCGAGGATCGCCGCGATATCGGCGTCGCGGATATGGCGCCGGTCCTCGCGCAGATGCGCGGTGATGCCGTCGGCCCCGGCGGTCTCGGCCAGCACGGCGGCGCGCACCGGATCCGGCAGGGCCCCGCCCCGCGCATTCCGCAAGGTCGCCACATGGTCGATATTCACACCCAGCCGCAGTCGTTGCATGATCCTGATCCCCTGATCTCTTGCCGTCGCCACCTGTTGGCGGCTCTCACTCCGCCGCTTCCGCCTGGTTGCGCAACTTGTCCATCTTCTTGCGCAAGCGCGCCGCCCGGCTTTTCTGATAGGCCCGGGTCACGGTCAGGCTGATGTAGTAACAGATCAGCCCGCAAATGATGCCGGGGATGATCCCGCCCACGGTCCAGGGCCAAACGACCGTATCCCAGAACACTCCCAACTCGTGCCAGTTCGCACGCGCGGGGGTGAAGATCGCCACGAAATTGTGCCACAGATCGCCCGCCGCCGCGCCAAAGCGCCGAAACAGGGAATCATTCACCGCGCCATGGATCCGGGTGCCCAGCAGGAGATGCCCGAAATTCAGCGAGATCGCCGCGATCGGCACGTAAGTCAGCGGGTTGCCGATGAACGTCGCCAGCAGCGAGGCCAGGATCGACCCGCGCATCAGCCGCGCCAATATCGCCGCCAGAAGGAAATGCAGCCCGAAAAAGGGCGTGAACACGATGATCGTCCCCGCCATGACGCCGCGCGCGATCTGTTCCGGCGTGCCGGGCAGCCGGCGCATCCGGTGCTTCACATAGGTCGCGGCGCGCAGCCAACCGCCCCGGGGCCAGAGAGCCTCGAGCACGACGCGGTGCCATGGTCTGTTATCGCGGCGCTTGAACACGTGGCTCCGCCCTCTTGTTGCGCTTTGACCGGGGCGATACCCGGCCACCATGGCAGAGATATGGAGGCTTTAGGGCCTGCGGTCCAGATCGCGCGAACGTTCCAGCGTCGCGACGTCGCTGTCGGCCTCCACCGCCATCATCACCGCATGCAGGTGTTCGGCGTCGCGCACATCCACATCGATCAGCAGCCGGAAGAAGTCCGGCTTGCGGTCGATGAAGTTCAGATCCGAGATATTGGCGTTCTGTTCGCCGATCAGCGTGCAGATGCGCCCCAACACGCCGTTCTCGTTCGAAATCGTGACGTCCAGCGTCACGTTGTGAACCGCCGCATGGCGGCCATCGGTCCAGTGCAGGTCGATCCAGCGGTCCGGCATGTCATCGAAGGCGGCCAATGCCGGGCAGTCGATGGCATGCACCAGGGGGCCCTTGCCAAGGTAGGTGATGCCCACGATCCGCTCGCCCGGCACCGCCTGGCAGCATTGCGCCCGCTGGGTCCGCGCGCCCGGCGGCAGGCCGATGACGGCGCGCGCGCCGTCGACCACGTCGATACCCGCCTTCTGGACCAGTTCGGGATACAGCTCCGCCACCACCGCGCGCGCGCTCAACTCGGCCGATCCGATCCGCGCCAGCACCTCGTCGCCGCTGCGCAGCACCAGCGCCTTGGCGGCGGTGGCCAGCGCCTTGTCGGTGGCCTTCTTGCGCACCTGCTCGAACGCCACGCGGGCCAGTTCGCGGCCCAGCTTGATGTAGCGGTCGCGGTCCACCTCGCGCAGGCTGCGCCGGATCGCGGCCTTGGCGCGGCCCGTGGTGGCGATGTCGATCCACGACGCTTGCGGGGTCTGCCCCTCGGCGGTGATGATCTCGACCGACTGGCCGTTCTTCAACCGCGTCCACAGCGGCACGCGCAGGCCATCCACCTTGGCCCCGACGCAGGAATGCCCGATCCGCGTGTGGATCGAATAGGCCAGGTCGATGGGCGTGGCGCCGCGCGGCAGCTTCACCACATCGCCCTTGGGCGTGAAGCAGAACACCTGGTCGGAATACATCTCCAGCTTGACGTGTTCGAGGAATTCGTTGTTGTCCTCGGCATTCTCGAAGCGTTCGTTCAGGGTCTCCAGCCATTTGGCGGGATCGACGGCAAAGGGGTTTTCCGCCCGCACCCCGTCGCGATAGGCCCAATGGGCGGCGACGCCCGCCTCGGCCACCTCGTGCATCTGGCGGGTGCGGATCTGCACCTCCACCCGCTTGCCGTCACGCCCGCTGACCGTGGTGTGGATCGACCGGTAGCCGTTCGACTTCGGCTGGCTGATGTAATCCTTGAACCGCCCCGGGATCGACTTCCACCGCTGGTGGATCGCGCCCAGCACGCGGTAGCAGTCGTCCTCCGTCTCGGTGATGATCCGGAACCCGTAGATGTCGGACAGGCGACTGAAGGCCAGCTTCTTCTCCTGCATCTTGCGCCAGATCGAAAAGGGCCGCTTGGCCCGCCCGAAGACCTGCGCCTTCAGCCCGTGCTTTTCCAGCACCGCCTCGATATCTTCGGTGATCTTCGGGATCACGTCGCCGGTTTCGCGTTGCAAGGTGATGAAGCGGCGCAGGATGGACGATCGCGCCTCGGGGTTCATCACCCGGAACGACAGGTCTTCCAGTTCCTCGCGCATCCAGTGCATGCCCATCCGGCCCGCCAGCGGCGCGAAGATGTCCATCGTCTCCTGCGCCTTCTGGCGCTGCTTTTCCGGGCGCATGTGCTTGATCGTGCGCATGTTGTGCAGCCGGTCGGCCAGCTTCACCAGCAACACCCGCAGGTCCCGCGACATCGCCATGAACAACTTGCGGAAATTCTCCGCCTGCTTGCTCTCGCGGCTCGACAATTGCAGGTTGGTCAGCTTGGTCACACCGTCCACAAGCTCCGCGATCTCCTCGCCGAAGCGCGCCGCCACCTCGCCATAGGTGGAACGCGTGTCCTCCACCGTGTCATGCAGAAGCGCCGTCACCAGCGTGGCGTCGTCCAGCTGCTGCTCGGTCAGGATCGCGGCGACCGCGACGGGATGGGAGAAATAGGACTCGCCGGATTGGCGCCTCTGACCCGCGTGCATCTCGGCCCCGTAGGCGAAGGCGTCGCGGATCAGGCACTCGTTGGTCTTGGGGTTGTAATTGCGGATCAGGCTCAGCAGGTCCTCGACGTCGATCTCGGCGACACCGGACGGAACCGAAAGCCTGACATCCGCCGTCACAGGAGGGTCACCATCACTTCTGGCCCTGCGCTTCCATCAGCGCGCGCAGCATCTGCTCTTCGCTCATGTCGTCCTGGCTGGGGCGGTCGGCCTCGACGCCCTGAAGCAGGGCCATGGCATCCTCTTCCGGTTCGTCGACCTCGATCTGGGTCTGGTGGCTTTCGATCAGACGCTCGCGCAGGTCCTCGGCGCCCTGTGTCTCGTCCGCGATCTCGCGCAGGGCGACGACCGGGTTCTTGTCGTTGTCGCGGTCGATGGTCAGCGGATCGCCCGCAGTGATCTCGCGGGCGCGATGCGATGCCAGCATCACCAGTTCGAACCGGTTCGGGACCTTATCAACGCAATCTTCAACCGTGACGCGGGCCATTCGGATACTCCAGCCTTGGGGATTAGAGCAGCCTTCTTAATCGCAGCGACAGCGCTTGACAACCGGATTCGAAACGCCTACCCGCCCGCCCCGTCGAACGGCCGGACACCCGCCAGGTCGGCCTCCGGAAGGGCGGCCAGCATCTGCCGCACGCTGCGCCCGCTGGTGGGCTCCACCCAGTCGGGCGCCACATCGGCCAGCGGCACCAGCACGAAGGCGCGCTCGGCCAGGCGCGGATGCGGCACGATCAGGCGGTCCGGCACGACCGTCGCGGCCACGTCCGGGGGCAGCCCCGCCCATTCGGCCCTTGTCGCCGCATCGGGCAGCACCGCGTCACCGAAGGCGATCAGGTCAAGATCCATCACCCGCGCCTCCCAGCGATGTGCGCGGGTGCGCCCGAATTCCGCCTCGATCCCGTGCAGGACCGCCAGCAAATCCTCCGGATCGCCGCGCCACGCGACGCGCATCGCGGCATTGACGAATTGCGGCCCGGACCCCGCCGGAAACGCCGGCGTATGGTAAAGACGGCTTGCCGAAACATCGCCGCCCAGCACCTCTGCCAGCCGTGCCATCGCGCGCGGCACGCTCAGGTCCGGCGGAAATCCGCCCGATGGCAGGTTCGCGCCCAGCGCAACCAGGCCCATCGTGGCGAAATCGCCCTTCGCGGCGTCACTTGTTTTCATCCGATCTTGCACCTCTCGTGCCGCAACACCATAAAGGTGCACAGCTCTGCACAGATTGCCATCCGGTTCGCTCCCGGATTTTTGAAAGCGACCGGTGCTCTACATTCACTCACGAGTATTGGACATATTTATGTTTTACCGGGACGAACGACTCGCGCTGTTCATTGACGGCTCAAATCTCTACGCGGCCGCGAAGGCGCTGCATTTCGAGATCGACTATAAACTGCTCAGGTCCGAATTCATGCAGCGCGGCAAGCTTCTGCGCGCCTACTACTACACGGCCCTGCTGGAGAATGACGATTATTCTCCAATCCGCCCGCTGGTCGACTGGCTCCACTACAACGGCTTCACCATGGTCACGAAGCCCGCGAAAGAGTTCGTCGACGGCCAGGGTCGGCGCAAGATCAAGGGCAACATGGATATCGAACTGACGGTGGACGCGCTGGAAGCCGCGCACCATGTCGATCATATCGTGATCTTTTCGGGCGACGGCGATTTCCGCCCCCTGGTGGAGGCATTGCAGCGCAAGGGCGTTCGCGTGTCGGTCGTCTCGACGATCCGCAGCCAGCCGCCGATGATCGCCGACGACCTGCGCCGCCAGTGCGACACCTTCATCGACCTCGAGGATCTGCGCGACGTCATCGGCCGCCCCCCGCGAGAGCCGCGCGTCGATTCCCGCCAGATGGACCAGGTCGAGGCGGACTGAGCCTGCCCGCACCGGCCCGTGCCGCACCCGCGGCGGTCCTCACACCGGGTCCTGCCCGCATCCCTCTCTTGCCGCATCCCTCTGTTGTTGCGGCCCTCTCTTGTTGCGGCGGATATCGGGCGAGGGGCGGGACAGGGGCCCTGGGCCGCCGCAAGGCGACCGCATGTGGGGCCGCGTTCAGCCGCGCCCAAGCGCGAACAGCCCCGCCCCCGCCAGCAGCTGCGACCCCAGCCCCAGCCCGAACCCGAACCCGAACCCGAAC
>CAZTUG010000001.1:2382-42162 GCA_964615955.1 uncultured Roseicyclus sp. | reverse complement strand
CCCGAACCCGAACCCGAACCCGAACGGGATTTCCCGCATCGCAAGTTCTTTCCAGAGTAACCGTAATTATAATTACGCCCTGTCTTCATCCGTAACCAAAATTACGCTTTCAAGTCGAGGGAGACCGCCATGAAGGATGAAACCCGCGACGCCCGCCGCGCCCAGATCGAAGAGGCCGTCTACCGCCTGCTCGACGAAAAGGGCTATGGCGGCACCTCCATGCAGGCCATCGCGCGCGCCGCGAAGGCTTCGAACGAGACGCTCTACAACTGGTATGGCGACAAGAAGGGGCTGATGGCAGCGCTGATCGCGCGCAATACCGACGTGGTCCGTGCGGCACTGGCCGATGGCGCAGCAGGCGACCCGCTGGACCGGCTTGCCCGGATCGGCCCGATCCTGCTCGGCATGGTCCTCGGCCCCCGGGCAGTGGCCCTGAACCGGGCGGCGGCGGCGGATGCCTCGGGCGATCTGGGGCGCGCGCTGTCGATGGGCGGGGGCGCGGTGGTGGCCCCCCTGATCGCCGCCCTGATGGCCCGCGCCGTCGCAACGGGGCGCTTGCGGGGCGACCCCCCGGCGCTGGCGCAGATCTACCTCACCCAGTTGATCGGCGACCTCCAGATCCGCCGCGTCATCGGCGCCATGCCCCCCCGACCCAGGACGCCTGCCGTGCCCGCGCCGATGCCGCCCTTGCCCTGCTCCACCGCCTGGCAGCGTAACGGCGCAGCACGCAGCGATCTTTCGATGGCGGACCGCCGACGCGCTGGCCGGTCTGACCGTTGCCACGGCGCCATGCCAGCCTCGGACGGGACGCCGCCAGACCGCCGGGCCGGGCCACCCGCCGTCCCGATACTGCACCCGGTGTGGAACCAATCCGGCCCTCGCACGCTATACCGCTTTGCAAAAGGTGCGCGCGGATGACGAAGGAAGAACTCGAAGACGAAGTGGACCGCACCGAAGTGGTCACTACCGAAGCCGAACGCTCCTCTGCCCGCGACGCCGCCCCGAAATCCTCCCTCGTCATCTACGAGGTGATCCGCAAGGACGGGCTGGAGGAACTGGCCCGGCCTCCCGCCGCCCTGATCTGGTCCGGCATCGCCGCCGGTATCCTCATCAGCTTCTCGGTCCTGGGCGAGGCGACCCTGCGCAGCTACCTGCCCGACGCCCCCACCAGCTACCTGATCGAGAACCTGGGCTACAGCCTCGGCTTCCTGCTGGTCATCCTGAGCCGGATGCAATTGTTCACCGAGAACACCATCACAACCGTCCTGCCCTTCATGGTCAGCCCCTCGCTGAAATTGCTCGGCAAGGTGCTGTCGCTCTGGGGGATCGTGCTGGCGGCCAACCTTGTCGGGGCCTTCGCGGCGGCCGCCGTCATGGCCCAAACCGCCGCCATATCGCCCGACGTGGTGGCGGCCATCCGCGCGCTGTCGGAACACGCCACCGGCATGGGCGCCTGGCAGGGCTTCGTGCGCGGCATTCCCGCCGGTGTCCTGATCGCCGCCATCGTCTGGATGATCCCGCAGGCCCGCGCCTCGGCCTTCTGGATCATCGTGGTCTTCACCTGGCTGATCGCGGCGGGCGACTTCACCCATATCGTCGCGGGCTCGGTCGAGATGGCCTTCCTGATGCTCGAAGGCAGCCTTGGCCTCGCCGATGCAGCTTTCGGCTTTTTCCTGCCGGTCCTGGCGGGTAATGTGGTCGGAGGCACGGCGATCTTCGCGCTGCTGGTCTGGGGGCAGGTCCGCTCCGAGATCGTGGAGTGATCGGCGCGCCCCGATCCAGAACCGGACAGCCAGACCGATGACAAAACCGCCTCTCACCCTCTACCTCGCCGCCCCGCGCGGCTTTTGCGCCGGTGTGGATCGCGCCATCAAGATCGTCGAAATGGCGCTGGGGAAATGGGGCGCACCCGTCTATGTCCGGCACGAGATCGTGCACAACAAGTTCGTCGTCGATGACCTCAAGGCCAAGGGCGCCGTCTTCGTCGAGGACCTGGACGACTGCCCCCCGGATCGCCCCGTGATCTTTTCCGCCCATGGCGTGCCCAAATCCGTTCCCGCCGCCGCGCAGGCGCGCCAGATGGTCTATGTCGACGCCACCTGCCCGCTGGTGTCGAAGGTGCATATCGAGGCGCAACGCCACGCCGATAACGGTCTCCAGATGATCATGATCGGCCACGAAGGCCACCCCGAGACGGTCGGCACCATGGGCCAGCTTCCGCCGGGCGAGGTGTTGCTGGTCGAAACCGTCGCGGATGTCGCCACCGTCGCCCCGCGCGACCCCGCGCGCCTCGCCTTCGTGACGCAAACGACACTCTCGGTGGACGATACGGCGGATATCGTCGCCGCCCTGCAAGCCCGCTTTCCCGCCATCATCGGCCCCCACAAGGAAGATATCTGCTACGCCACCACCAACCGGCAGGAAGCCGTGAAGGCCATGGCGCCCCTGTGCGACGCGATGCTGGTCGTCGGCGCGCCGAACTCGTCCAACTCGCGCCGTCTGGTCGAGGTCGGCACCCGCGCCGGGTGCGGCTATTCGCAACTGGTGCAACGGGCGGCGGATATCGACTGGCGCGCGCTGAACGGCATTGCGACACTCGGGATCACCGCAGGCGCCTCCGCCCCCGAGGTGCTGATCGAAGAGGTCATAGCCGCCTTCGAGGCCCGCTTCGACGTCCGCCGCGAACTGGTGGAAACCGCCGTCGAGAACGTCGAATTCAAGGTGCCACGGGTGCTGCGCGAACCGGCCTGAGGCGGCAGCTCTCGCTCGGAACCCCGCGTCTAGGAAATCCCGTCCGGCGCGCGACGACCCACCGGGGCGCTGCACGGTCGATGCAATCGGTCGAACCGATGACCTGCCTTCCCGAAACTCAATCCGAGGGGACCGCCGATGATCGGCCCGCGAAGACCAGCCCGGCAGCGACGACCATCAGGATCCCGGAAATGCCGATCAGCGGATTGACCTCTGCCCCGATCACAAAGGCATTCAAGGCCATGATCGCGCCCGAAATGCCCAACAGCGCCACACCCGGCACAGGCGCCCTGCGGGAAAGCAGCAGACCGACAACGCCCAGGAACGGGACCACTGTTGCAATGTAAAAAGCCGGGTTCGTTGCCAACGGCGCGCCAGACGGAGGCGGCCCCGCGAGAAGGACAAAAAGCCCGAATGCCCCGGCCACCACGACCGCGTAGCCAACTGAAATCCAACCTATCAGCAAACCCGCCTTGTGCATGTCCCCCTCCGCCAAAAAACTCGGCCCGAGTATTGATCGCAACCTCCACTTTTGCAAGACAGGCCCTGTTGTCAGGCCCTGTTGTCAGGCCCTGTTGTCAGGCGCGCCGTGCAAGGGTCGTCGGCCTGTCTGCCTCATTTCGCGCGACGCGGGCCGTCGCACCAACGCGGGCCGGAATCGTCCCCGGGACGCCAATGCGTGGTCCAGGTGCCACCCGACACGCCCACACCCACCAAGGAGCCTCGCCCCATGCGCATTCTGTTCACCGGCGGCTCCGGCAAGGCCGGACGCCACGCCATCGCCTACCTGCTCGACCACGGCCACCAGGTCCTCAACGTCGACCGCATCGCCCTGGATCTGCCGGGGGTGGACAACCGCATCGCCGACATCACCGATGCCGGGCAGATGTTCGACGTGATGCAAAGCTACGCCAATTTCGCCGAGCTTGAGCCCGGCACCGGCGTGCCCCGCTTCGATGCCGTGGTGCATTTCGCCGCCGTGCCGCGCATCCTCCAGACCACGGACAACGAATGTTTCCGGGTCAATACCATCGGCACCTACAACGTGCTCGACGCGGCGCTGAAATCCGGCATCCGCAAGATCGTCTTCGCGTCGTCGGAAACCACCTACGGCGTCTGTTTCGCCGATGGCGTCCGGCGGCCGGACTACCTTCCCGTGGACGAGGATCACCCGACCGTCCCCGAAGACAGCTACGCCATGTCCAAGGTCGTGAACGAGGCCACCGCCCGCAGCTTCCAGCGCCGCACCGGCGCGGATATCTATGGGCTGCGCATCAACAACGTGGTGGAACCGCACGAATACGCGCAGGACTTTCCCGGCTACCTGGCCGATCCCGCCCGCCGCCTGCGCAATTTCTTCGCCTATATCGACGCCCGCGATCTCGGCCAGATGGTGGATCGCTGCCTGCACACCGACGGGCTGGGATACCAGGTGTTCAACGTCTCCAACGACACCCATTCCGTGAACGAGACCACCGCCGACCTGGTCGCCCGCCACTATCCCGGCGTGCCGGTGGCCGACATGGCCCCGGACGAGACCTTTTTCTCCAACCGCAAGGCCAAGGCGCTGGTGGGATTCGCGCCGCACCACGATTGGCGGATGTATCTGGACCCGGCGTCGGTCCCCGCGCCATGAAGACCGTCCCCGCACCCCGCCCCCTACCCGGCCCGGACCGCCATGGAGGTCGCGGGCCTGCGCCGCGACGGCGCGCTGGTGGAGGTCCGCCGCGTCGCCCCTATCGCACCCCGTGGCGGCACCCCGCATCGCACGGCCAGCGGCCCTGGATTTTGACCGCCCAAGCCGAATTGATCTACCATTGATCTACCCATCTCCGACCGAAAGCCCGCCATGCCGACCCCCTTCGACCCCGCTCTCGTCCTTTCCCGCCCGCTTGTCGCCAGCCTCGCCACCGTCACCGCCAGCGGGCATCCGCGCACCACTCCGGTCTGGTTCACGTGGGAGAACGATGCACTCTGGATGCTCTCCGACGTCTCCGCCAGCAGCGCACAGCGCATCGCGGCCAACCCTGCCGTCGCCGTCGACATCGTGGATCACGACAACGCGGCGGGGATCCTGCGCCATCTCGGCCTGCGCGGACGGGCCAGCCTGGAGCCGATGGACAAACCCCTCTTTCGCCGCCTCCTGACCCGCTATCTTGGCCCGGACGAGGCGCAAAATCAATGGTTTATACAGAATGTCGCGCGGATCGACGACCCGGGTGGCCGCCTGATCCGGCTGGTGCCGGACAGCACCTTCACCAACGATGTCAGCTTCTTTCGGACCGGGCCCGCGCTGGCAGGTCGCCCGGGCGAAACGGCTGATTGACAGGCCAAGGGCACTGCGGCACGGTGCCGTAATCAGAATTACGGAAGACGCACCATTGTCTCCACCCTGTTCCTCCTGACCGCCCTTGTCGTCGTCCTCGCGCCCGGCACCGGCGTCGTCTACACCCTCGCCCTGGGCCTCGGCCGAGACCGCCAGGCTGCCCTCTGGGCCGCGCCCGGCTGCACCTTCGGGATCGTCCCACACCTGCTGGCCGCAACCCTCGGCCTTGCCGCGATCCTTCACGCCTCCGCCATTTTATTAAACGCTGTCAAAGCCTTGGGCGTGGCCTACCTGCTCTGGCTGGCGTGGTCGGCGCTCCGCTCCGGCGGCGCGTTGCGGGTCGAGGCATCCAACAGCACCGAACCCGGCTGCGCCATCGCCCGGCGCGGCGCCCTGATCAATATCCTCAACCCGAAACTCTCGATCTTCTTCCTGTCCCTGCTGACCCCGTTCCTGTCCGGAAACCCGGCAACGGTGACCCGCGAAACCCTGCTTCTGGGCAGCATCTTCATGGCGATGACACTCAGTGTCTTCGTCCTCTACGGCCTCTTCGCGGCACAGGCCCGCGACTGGATCCTCGGCTCGGCCCGCGCGATGACATGGCTGAACCGCTCCTTCGCCGCGATCTTCGCGCTGCGCGCCGGGCGGCTTGCGCTGGAACGCGCCTGACCCCTTCATCTATCTGAAAATACTCATCTTTACTACATCTCGACCCGAACCGCGCCGCGCAGGCTCGGCATGGCGCGACGGGGCGGGCGGGTGGGCGGCGCGCCATGCCGGGCCTTGCCACCCCCGCCCCGCCGCGCCACATACACCGCCATGAAGCGCATCCCCCCCTCCGCTCTCGTCCTCGGCCTCGCGGGCCTGCTGCCGTTCCTCTGGGGCGGGGCCACCGCCGTGCCGCTGCTGCTGGACTACGCGCCCGCCCTGCCCATCCTTCCCACACTCACGGGAACAGACCTGCTGGCGGCCTACGGCACGATCATCCTCGGCTTCATGGCGGGCGTGATCTGGGGCTTCGCCGCCCGCGACGGAGGCCCGTTCATGCCCGCCGGACTGGTCCTCTCGGTCCTGCCGCCGTTGTGGATCTTCTTCTTCAGCGCACAGCCCGACGGCACCCAACTCCTTGCGCTCATTGCCGGATTCACCGGCCTTCTCGCCATCGATCACACCTGCGCACGGCGCGGCCTCGCGCCCGAATGGTGGATGCCCCTGCGCCTGATCCTCACCAGCGTGGTTGTGTTCTGCCTTGCGATCGGTGCAGCTTTCGCCCCATGAACGCCACGCCCCCTTGCGCCCGGAACCCTGCCCATGCCTGAACTCTATGCCTATACCGATGGCGCCTGCTCGGGAAATCCCGGCCCCGGCGGCTGGGGCGCGCTGATGCGGGCGATGGACGGCGACACCATCGTCAAGGAACGCGAACTCAACGGCGGCGCGGCCGAGACCACCAACAACCGGATGGAGCTTGTGGCTGCCATCTCGGCGCTGGACGCGCTAGAGCGGCCCTCCAGGCTCACCATCGTGACCGACAGCGCCTATGTTAAGAACGGCATCACCGGCTGGCTGCACGGCTGGAAGCGCAACGGCTGGAAGACCTCGACGAAGAAGCCGGTCAAGAATGTCGATCTCTGGCAAAGGCTGGACGCGGCGCAGTCCCGCCACGAGGTGACATGGGAATGGATCAAGGGCCATGCCGGGCACGAAGGCAACGAACGCGCCGACGAACTCGCCCGCGCGGGCATGGCGCCGTTCAAGCCTTCCGGCAAGGGCGCGGTCCATGGCAGCGGTGCATAAGGCCTGCCCCGTGGTGTTGCGCCCGGGGCGCGAGGCGCTGGCCTTTCGGCACCCACAAGCCGGGCTGCAACTGGTCAAGGGCGGCGGGCACGACGGAGAGCATCCGGCAGATGCCGCCGAACGCGAACTGTCCGAGGAATCCGGCCTTGCGCTCCGCCCCATCCGCGACCTCGGCACCAGCCAGCGGATCGAACCGGGGGAACTCTGGCGCGTCTGGCTGATGTCCGAAGCACCTCTGCCCGACACCTGGACCCATCCCTGCGCCGACGACGGCGGCCACGACTTCGCGGTCTTCTGGCAGCGGCTCTGCTCGCCGCCGCCCGAAGGTTTCGCCCCCCGCTATCGCCGCGCGCTTGTCCATATCGACGCGCCCCTGCCCGAAGGAGAGCGACAATGACACCCCTCGTCGCCCTCGACTACGCCTCGGCGCTGATCTTCGCGGCCTCCGGCGCGCTGGCCGCGTCGCGGGCGCAACTGGACCTTGTGGGCTTCGCGTTTCTCGCCAGCCTGACAGCGCTTGGCGGCGGCACGGTGCGCGATCTGCTGCTGGACCGCACGATCTTCTGGATTGCCGATCCCCTGCCGTTGGCCATCGCCAGCGGCGCGGCGGTGCTGGTGTTCTTCACGGCGCATCTGCTGGAAAGCCGCCAGACGGTGCTGATGTGGCTTGACGCCGTGGCGCTTCCGATCGCCGTGGCCGCAGGCGTCCGCGCCGCGACCGAGATGGACCAGTCCGCCCCGATCATCGTGCTGATGGGCATCGCCACCGGCTGTTTCGGCGGCCTCCTGCGCGACATCGTGGCCAACGAGGTGCCCTTGCTGATCCGCACCGGCAAGCTCTATGTCACTGCCGCGTTGGCGGGCGCTGCGGCCGCCATCGCCACCGACCGTCTGACCGGCGACGCGACGCTCGCGCTTGTGGCCTGCATGGCCGTGGCCTTCACCCTGCGCGGTGGCTCGCTGGCCTTCGGCTGGCGCCTGCCGGTCTACAAGCCCCGCGCGGCCCGCCCCCCGAAACTGTAAGCGCCGCCGTCAATCGAAGGTGCCGGACACCCGCCCCAGCAACATGAAGGCGCGCGCCGTGCGGGTATCGGCCAGCCGCGCGATTTCCTCGTCGCTGGCGGATTTCTCGAACTCCATGAAGGTCCGGTCGAAATGGCGCAGGAAGTGGTGGACCGCGTCGCGGAACACCGGGTCCTTGCGCATCCGCCCCGCCGCGAGGACCAGGCTGGACCGGTCATGGATCCCGCCAAGCGCCGCGATCGGGCGGCCCCGGTCGCCCTTGGCGAAACGCCGCCAGACCTCGGCACGGGACCGGTCGGGGCGCAGGTCGTCCATGTAGATGCCATCCTGCGACAGCAGCGTCAGCACGTCCTGCGACGCACGGATCAGGCGCTCCGTGTTGCGATCCTCCAGCGCCCTCCGCAGGGTGCGAAAGCCTTCCTTGTCATGTTCGTTCTCGGGGAAATTCAATGCCTTTATGAAATCCGCCACGGTGATCGGCTCCCGCTCGGCGGGTTGCGCCAGCCCCAGCGCGGGTTGCGGCGGGCCGGGGTCGGAGGCGGTCGGCACCGGCGCCAGGGCGGGCCGCACCTCGGCCGGTTCCGCCACCCGCATCGACGTGAACGTCGCCATCCGACTGTCCGCCGCCTGTTGCGCCGCCATCAGATCGTCCAGCTTCTGCACGATCTCGGGCTTCATCTCGAAGCTCTGTCGCTGCTGCTGTTCCACATAGGCCGCGCGCATCGCGTCGATGGAGCCTTGCAGCCGCGCCGCCTCCTGCCGCAAGGCCCGAGCGGTCCGCGCCGCCATGGCCGCCACCCAGATCAGCGCCAGCGGCAGCACCACCGCCAGGATCGACAACAGGCGCGACACCCCGCTCGGCGCCGCCTCGCCGTCGGGCGTGGCGAAACCAAGCACGATCACCGCCGCGATCCACAGCAGCGACACCACCGTGGCCACCACCTCGATCGCCGTGATCCGCGGCCCCGGCTCGGCCCGGGCGTAAAGCCCAAGGTCAAGCGCCGTCGGAGGCCTGGCCTTCGGTTTGGCTGAATCAGGGGACGGCATGGGCGGCGTCAGCCTTCTGTGGCAGGTCAGTCGGGGCGCGGCACCGGCGCCGGTCAGACATAGGAAATCTTGACGATCTCGTAATCCCTTGACCCGCCCGGCGTGCGCACCTCGACGCTATCGCCCTCCTCCTTGCCGATCAAGGCGCGCGCAAGGGGGGATCTGATGTTGAGCAGACCCTTCTCGATATCAGCCTCGGCCTCGCCGACGATCATGTAGGTCTTTTCCTCTTCGGTCTCCTCGTCGACCAGCGCCACCGTCGCGCCGAACTTGATCGGGCCGGACAGGGTCTTGGGGTCGATCACCTGTGCCAGCGAAATGGTGCCCTCAAGCTCCTTGATGCGGCCCTCGATAAAGGACTGCTTTTCCTTGGCCGAGTGATATTCGGCATTCTCCGACAGGTCGCCATGCTCGCGCGCTTCCGCGATCGCCTTGATGATCGCGGGCCGCTCCACGCTTTTCAGCTGCTTCAACTCGCCGTTCAGGGCGGCGAGGCCGCCGGGCGTCATCGGAATCTTTTCCATGGGTCAGGGCCTTGAGGTCTACGCGAAAGAAAAGGCCGGGCGCATGAGGCTCCCGGCGTCGAATGCGGAGACTAGGCGGGTTCGAAGCCGGGTTCAACTGGGTTTGACGCGCACCGGCAAAGAGGTGCGGGCCACGGCGCGCGCGGTGGTGTCAGCTTCCCGCGGTGATCCCGATGCTTGCCGTGCCCGAGATCGAAACACCGGGGACGGACTGAGCCGACCGCGTGGGCGGCTCCGGTTCGCCATCGACGCCACAGGCGGCCAACACCAGAAGGAAGGACAGCAAAAGGGCCGTGGGGCGCATGGTTGTCTCCTTGTCCGCCGCAGGTCGGCGGCGCTGCGTCAAGTTTCGGGCATGGCGGGGCGCAAGTCCAGCCCGGCGATGGCGGCGGCGGCGGCGGCGGCTGCCGCCCATCCTCCGCGCAGTGCCGGCTACCCCAGAACCGCCCGCCAGCGGGCAATCTGCTCGCGCACCCGCACAGGCGCCGTGCCGCCAAAGGACAGCCGCGACGCGACCGAGTTGTGCACGCCCAGCACCTCGAACACCGCCGCCGTGATCGCGCCATGGACCCCCTGCATGTCGGCCAGCGTCAGGTCCGGCAGGTCGCAGCCCCGGTCCTCGGCCAGCTTCACCAGCGCGCCGGTGACATGGTGCGCGTCGCGGAACGGCATGTCCAGCGTCCGAACCAGCCAATCGGCCAGGTCCGTCGCGGTGGAAAAGCCGCTGGCCGCAGCCGCCTCCAGGGCAGGCACGTTCGCCGCCATGTCGCGCACCATCCCCTCCATCGCGGCCAGCGCCAGCATCAGGTTGTCGGCGGCGTCAAACACCTGCTCCTTGTCCTCCTGCATGTCCTTGGAATAGGCCAAGGGCAGCCCCTTCATCACCATCATCAGCGCCACGTTGGCCCCGAAGATGCGGCCCACCTTGGCGCGGATCAGCTCCGCCGCGTCGGGGTTCTTCTTCTGCGGCATGATGCTGGACCCGGTAGAGAACCGGTCCGACAGCACCACGAAGCGGAACTGCGCCGAGGACCAGATCACCAATTCCTCCGCGAAACGCGACAGGTGCATGGCGCAGATGCTGGCCGCGCCCAGGTATTCAAGCCCGAAATCGCGGTCGCTGACCGCATCGAGCGAATTGGCGGCGGGCCGGTCGAAGCCCAGGGCCTGCGCCGTCATCTCGCGGTCGATCGGAAAACTCGTCCCCGCCAGCGCCGCGGCGCCCAAAGGCGATTCGTTCATCCGCGCCCGCGCATCCCGGAACCGCGACGCATCGCGCCCCAGCATCTCCACATAGGCCATCATGTGATGCCCCCATGTCACCGGCTGCGCGGTCTGAAGATGGGTGAACCCCGGCATGACCCAGTCGGCCCCCACCTCCGCCTGCCCCAGCAGCGCGCGCTGCAACGCCTCGATCCCCGTGATGGCGGCGTCCATCTGGTCGCGCACCCACAGCCTGAAATCGGTGGCGACCTGATCGTTGCGCGACCGCGCCGTGTGCAGGCGCCCGGCCGGTTCGCCGACCAGCTCCTTCAGGCGCGCCTCCACATTCATGTGGATATCCTCAAGGGCGGTGGAAAACGCGAAATCTCCCGCCTCGATCTCTGACAACACCGTGAGCAGGCCTTCCCGGATCGCCTCCGCGTCGCTATCCCTGAGGATGCCCGTGGCGGCCAGCATGGCCGCATGGGCGCGGGATCCGTCGATATCCTGCCGCGCCATCCGCCGATCGAACGAGATCGAGGCATTGATCGCCTCCATGATCGCGTCCGGCCCGGCGGCAAAGCGTCCGCCCCACATCGTGTTGGCGGTGGTGTCGGTGTCGGAGGGACCCGTCTTGGTCATATGCTGCACGCCTTCTCGAAGGGGAACCTGATGGTCCGCAAACTGCTGTTCACCGCCGCTTACATCGCCATGGGCCTCGGTGCAAATCCCGCCACGGCACAGGATCGCGCCAGGCTCGCGCCCCTGCTGACCGGCGACATGCGCGGGCTGGTGGTGCATGACGCGCCCGTCGCGGCCTCGGCCCTGCCCTTCGCGCTGGAAACGGAGGGAGAGGGCACGCTGTCCGACTATGCCGGCCAGATCGTTCTGCTGAACTTCTGGGCCACCTGGTGCGCCCCCTGCCGCGAGGAAATGCCCGCCCTGCAAACCCTGCAGGAAACGCTCGGCAGCGACACCTTCCAGGTCGTGACGCTGGCCACCGGGCGCAATGCGCCCCAGGCCATCCGCCGCTTCTTCGAGGAGATCGGGGTGACCACCCTGCCGCAGCACCGCGACATCAACCAGCAGATCGCGCGCGAGATGGCGGTCTTCGGCCTGCCGATCACGGTGATCCTGAACACCGAGGGCATGGAAATCGCCCGCCTGCGCGGCGATGCCCATTGGGACAGCCCCGACGCCATCGCGCTGATCGAGGCGCTGATCGCGGCCGACGGCTGAAGCGTGTTGCGCGAAACCGGCGTCATCCGTCCGAATTCCGCTGCGCAAGACCATGCAGCCAATGCGCATCGCAAACAGGCGAGCGAACGCGACGCCCTCTAGGCCGGCGCGCGGCGGGCCTGCGCGGTGCCGTCCTGCACATCGCCATCCGGTGTCGGCAGGTCGATCGTGACGCGATAGGTTTCGCCCTCCAGGACCCAATTCACCTGCGCCCCGACCGCTTCGGCGAATTCCACCAGCAGCATCGCGCCAAGGCCGCTGGACGCTGCCCCCGGCGCCACCGCATCGACATCCGCAACGCGGTTCTCGACCACCAGCCGCAGAGTGTCCCCGTCGTTGGACATGGCCAGGCGCACCCGCGCCCCCGCACCCGCCGCTGGCCCGTATTTCACGGCATTGGTCAACGCTTCGTTCACCGACAGGGCCAGGTTGACTGCCGTGTCGCTTTCGATCCGCAATCGCGGCAGACCGATATCCACCTGCAATTCGCCGCCGGTATAGCCGGCGCTTTCCCGGGTCAGATCGCCCAGCCGACCCAGCATCACGACCAGATCGACCGTGGTGATGTGGTCATCCACCTGCATCAGGCCATGCACGTCCGCGATGGCCCTGATCCGGGCCCGCGCAGCCGTCAGCGCCTCGACGGCCCGGGCCGCATTGCCGCCCCCCTCCGCCTGCAGGGCAGTGCTCTGGATGGACAGCATCGAACTGGCGATTTGCAGACTGTTGCGAATGCGGTGATTGACTTCCAGCAACAGGCGGTCGCGCGCCTCCAGCGCGCGGGCCAGATCGCGGCGGCTCATTTCAAGGTCGGTCAGGTCGGTGAAGGTGCCGATCAGCTTGGAACGCCGATCCTCGGGATCGGTCGCGATCTCGCCGCGGATGCGCAGGAACCGCTCGGTTCCGTCAGGCATCGGCACCCGGCAATCGAGCGAGGCTATTTCCCCGCGCGGCGCGTTCAGGATGCGGGCAACCTCGGCGTGGACGCCGGGCAGATCCTCCGGATGCACCCGCTTGAAGAACGGCGCGGCACATGGTCCGGCCTCGCCGATCTCGAAGCCGAACATCAGGTCGATATCGGGGTGTCGCTCGAACCGGTCGGATAGTGGATCATAGGCGAAATACGCGACCGAGGCCGAGGATTCCGACGCCCGCCGATGGGTCTCGGCCAGCCTGCGGCGCAGCACGGCCTCGGTCACGTCGCTGGCCGATTGCATGATCGCCACCAACCTGCCGTCGCGCCGGAGCGGGGCGAAATGCATCTGCCAGTGATGCTCGTGGTAGACGCCGTGTTCGTCCTTCAGGTCGAACCGGGCGGGGCCGACCTCTTCCGGCCGACCGGTCGCCTTGATGCGGTCGACCACGTCGGTGATCGCCTTGACCGCCGCCGCCGCATCGGCGCTTTCGGCACTGGGCGGGAAGGCTTCGAACATCGGCCGACCGACGACATCGCGCCCGACGCTCCCCGACATCCTTTCATGCTCGGAGTTGCGCCAAAGAAGCGTCAGCTTCGGATCGGGGCGGAACAGCAGGACAGCGAAGGGCAATTGCAGAAGCGCATCGCTCAGCAGATCTTCGGGCATGCCTGTTTCGCTGGGAGAAAGGTCGCGCGTCACGCCCATCGGTCCATCTTGCGAGATCATGTCTTTTGATGATCCGGGAGAATCGGGAACAGTGTCAACGAACGCTCCTCGGCCGCAGACGGCTATGGGCGGGACAGCGCCGCCACTTCCCCGTGGCGGAAACACCCCGTCAGATGGTCGTTCACCACCCCCGTCGCCTGTAACCAGGCATAGACGATGGTCGGGCCGCAGAATCGGAACCCGGCCGTCTTGAGATCCTTCGACAGGCGGTCCGACATCGCGGTTGCAGGCGGCACATCCGCCTGCCGTTCCCACGTGTTCCGCAATGGCACCCCGTCCACGTAGTCCCAGATCATCGTGTCGAACCCGCCCCGCGCCTCCACCTCCAGCCAGGCGCGCGCATTGGTGATCGTGGCCTCGATCTTGCCCCGGTGCCGCACGATGCCGGGATCGGCCAGCAGCCGCGCCACCTCCGACTCGCCCCAACCGGCGATGACCTCCGGGTCGAACCCTTGAAACGCATCGCGAAATGCCGCGCGCTTGCGCAGGATCGTGATCCACGAAAGCCCCGCCTGGAAGCCGTCCAGAACCAGCTTTTCCCACAGCGCGCGACTGTCATGTTCCGGCACGCCCCATTCGGTGTCGTGATAGGCCACGTAAAGCGGATCCGCCCCGCACCACTGGCACCGCTCCCGGTTATCGTCCTGCATGCGCCAAAATCCCCCTCATTCGTTGCAAATACCGAATTTCATCCTTCCTTAAAGGCTCGGGGGCCATCAAGCCATGACACGGGACAGTTGGAGCAGACCGATGCGCGACAGAGCCATGGACCTGGCCGAACCGGGGACGGAAAGTCCGCTGGACGCGGCCATCTCGCAGCGCGACCGGGGCACGCTGACCATGGTCAGCGAGGCCCTCGCGCGCGGCGATGCCCGGCTGGCGTTCCAACCCATCGTGCGCGCCGACGGCAAGGGCATCGCCTTCTACGAGGGGCTGATCCGCATTCTCGACGAAACCGGCCGCATCATCCCGGCCCGCGACTTCATGGGCGCGGTGGAGGATCGCGATATCGGCCGCCAGATCGACTGCGCATCGCTGCAGATCGGGCTGCTGATGCTCAAGCAGAACCCTTGGCTGCGCTTGTCGATAAACATGTCCGCCCGCTCCGTCGGTTATCCACGCTGGATGCAGATCCTGCGCACCTGCCTGCGCGATCACCCGACCGTCGTCGAACGCCTGATTCTCGAGATCACGGAAAGCTCCGTCATCACCATGCCCGAGATCGTGGCCATCTTCATGGAGGATATGCAGGACAAGGGCATCACCTTCGCACTGGACGATTTCGGCGCGGGCTACACCGCCTTCCGGCACTTCAAGACATTCTACTTCGATATTCTCAAGATCGACGGCCAGTTTTCCCGCAATGTGGCCGATGACGCCGACAACCAGGTCCTGACCGAGGCGCTGATTTCGCTGGCGCGCCATTTCGACATGATGGTCGTCGCCGAAGCCGTCGAAACCGCAGCCGAGGCACAATGGCTCGTCCGCGCCGGCGTCGATTGCCTGCAGGGCTATTATTACGGCGCCCCGACGATGAAATTGCCCGACACGGATACCCGCAAGATGCAGCGCTCCGCCTGAGCGGCGGCTTCCGCGCCGCCCGCCGCCCGCCGCGAACCCGGCGCAACTTCGCCCCTTCACCGGGCCTGAGACACCTAGTCAGTTGTCAGCGCCCCCTTTCGCCCCTTATGACCTTTCCCGACAGAGACATCTTGCCGGGCGGCAGGCACGCCCCCCGGCCGGGACAGGAAAGGACTTCCCCCATGACCAATGTCGTCATCGCCTCCGCCGCACGCACCGCCGTCGGCAGCTTCCTCGGCTCCTTCGCCAACACCCCCGCCCACGACCTCGGCCGCGCCGTGATCGAGGCGGTGGTCGAACGCGCCGGCATCGACAAGTCGGAGGTATCCGAAACCATCCTTGGCCAGGTCCTGACCGCCGCGCAGGGCCAGAACCCGGCCCGCCAGGCCCATATCAACGCCGGTCTCCCCAAGGAGTCCGCCGCGTGGTCGATCAACCAGGTCTGCGGCTCGGGCCTGCGCGCCGTGGCACTTGGCGCGCAGCACATCATGCTTGGCGATGCCGCCATCGTGGTTGCCGGCGGGCAGGAAAACATGTCCATGTCCCCCCATGCCGCACTGCTGCGCCAGGGCCAGAAAATGGGCGACATGTCCTATATCGACACGATGATCCGCGATGGCCTGTGGGACGCGTTCAACGGCTACCACATGGGCCAGACCGCCGAGAACGTGGCCGAGCAGTGGCAGATCTCGCGCGAGATGCAGGATGAATTCGCCGTCGCCTCGCAGAACAAGGCCGAAGCCGCCCAGAAGGCCGGTCGTTTCGCGGACGAGATCGTGCCCTTCACGATCAGCACCCGCAAGGGCGACACCGTGGTCGATCAGGATGAATACATCCGCCATGGCGCCACCATGGAGGCGATGGCCAAGCTGCGCCCCGCCTTCACCCGCGACGGCTCCGTCACTGCCGCCAACGCCTCCGGCCTGAACGACGGCGCGGCGGCCACCCTGCTGATGTCCGCCGATGAAGCCGAAAAACGCGGCATCCAGCCGCTCGCGCGCATCGCGTCCTACGCCACGGCGGGCACGGATCCGTCGATCATGGGCGTGGGCCCCATCTACGCGTCGCGCAAGGCGCTGGAAAAGGCCGGCTGGTCCGTCTCCGACCTCGACCTCGTGGAAGCGAACGAGGCCTTCGCCGCACAGGCCTGTGCCGTCAACAAGGACATGGGCTGGGATCCGGCCATCGTGAACGTGAATGGCGGCGCCATCGCCATCGGCCATCCGATCGGGGCCTCGGGGGCCCGCGTCCTGAACACGCTGCTGTTCGAGATGCAGCGCCGTGACGCCAAGCGCGGCCTCGCCACGCTGTGCATCGGCGGCGGCATGGGCGTCGCAGTGTGCGTCGAACGCGCATGAACGTGCACGTGTGCGTCGAACGTCCGTAATCCACAGGACACAAAATGGCGCGCGCAATAATCTTGCGCGCGCCATTTCTTTTTAGTTACAACGATATCGATACAATCTCGGGAGGAGAGACAAGATGGGACGCGTAGCACTGGTCACCGGCGGCAGCCGAGGTATCGGCGAGGCCATTTCCAAGGCCCTGAAGGAAGACGGCTTCACCGTCGCCGCCACCTATGCCGGCAATGACGAGGCGGCGAAGAAATTCACCGACGAAACCGGCATCAAGACCTACAAGTGGAACGTCGCCGATTACGACAGCTCCGCCGCCGGCATCGCCCAGGTCGAAGCCGATCTTGGCCCCATCGAAGTGGTCGTCGCCAATGCCGGCATCACCCGCGATGCACCGTTCCACAAGATGACCCCCCAGCAGTGGCACGAGGTCATCGACACAAACCTCACCGGCGTGTTCAACACCGTCCACCCGATCTGGCCCGGCATGCGCGAGCGCAAGTTCGGCCGCGTCATCGTGATTTCCTCGATCAACGGCCAGAAGGGCCAGTTCGCGCAGGTCAATTACGCCGCGACCAAGGCCGGCGATCTGGGCATCGTGAAAAGCCTCGCCCAGGAGGGCGCGCGCGCGGGCATCACCGCCAACGCCATCTGCCCCGGCTACATCGCGACCGAGATGGTCATGGCCGTGCCCGAAAAGGTGCGCGACGCCATCATCGGCATGATCCCTGCAGGCCGCCTGGGCGAGCCGAGGGAAATCGCCCGCTGTGTCTGCTTCCTCGCCTCCGACGACAGCGGCTTCATCAACGGCTCCACGATCTCGGCCAACGGCGCGCAGTTCTTCGCCTGACGCGACAAGACCGAACCCACCCTTTCAAGGCCCCTGCCAGCGCGGGGGCCTTTTCAGCGGCGGCCCTCCATTCATCTTGGCAAAAAACCTCCCGCCGGAGGCTTCCAACCCAAATCCGACGCGACACCGTCGCGGGTCTGGTCCCGACCGGTGGCGGGCGGGGGGGGGGGGGGGGGGGGGGGGGGGGGGGACGCCCGCCATCGGTCGGGACTATCGGCCAACACCACGCTCGGGTATGGCCCCGCCATGTCCCGCGCCACCGCCACCGCCACAGGTTTCATCGCCGTCCTGCTTTGGGCGCTGCTGGCGCTGTTCACCATCGGCTCCGCCCCCGTCCCGCCGTTCCAGCTCAACGCGATGACCTTTGCCATCGGTGGTGCACTGGGGCTGGTCTGGGTCGGCTGCACCGGCGGCTGGTCGATCCTGCGCGCCGTGCCCCTGGCGGTCTATGCCGTCGGCACGCTGGGGCTTTTCGGCTACCACGCGCTCTATTTCAGCGCCCTGCGCCTTGCGCCCCCGGCCGAGGCGAGCCTGATCGCCTATCTCTGGCCGCTGTTCATCGTGCTGTTCTCGGGTCTCCTGCCGGACGAACGGATCGGGGCGTTCCATATCCTTGGCGCAGTCATCGCCTTCGCGGGCGCGGTGTTGATCATGGCACCTGCGGGCGCGGGCTTCACCGGCGGCGCGGGCCTCCTGCTGGCCTTCCTCTGCGCGCTGACATGGTCGAGCTATTCGGTGCTGTCGCGCCGCTTCGGGACCATTCCGACACAATCCGTCGCGATATTCTGCATCGCCACCGCGATCCTCTCGCTGCCAGCGCACCTCATGCTGGAAACGACGATCTGGCCCACGGACGCAAGGGTCTGGGCCGCGGTGATCGCCCTGGGTGTAGGCCCCGTGGGTCTGGCATTCTACCTGTGGGATATCGGCGTCAAACGCGGGGACATACAGCTTCTGGGCGTGGCCAGCTACGCTGCCCCGCTGCTATCGACGCTGGTGTTGCTGACGGTGGGCGCGGCCGAAGCCTCCCCCAACCTGCTGGCGGCCGCCGCCCTCATAACGGGCGGCGCAAGCCTTGCGGCCTTCGGTTCGGCGCGCGCTCAGCGCATCGCGCCGAGGTAACCGGTCAGGCGGGCCATTTCCGCATCGTTGCGGGCCAAAGCCGCGAACAGCGCGTAGGGCAGACGCCCCTGAAGAAGACTATAGAACATTTTAAGCGACCTAACGGAGAGAGGAGTTTTCATTCTGCCCGATAACTAAGCGCCAACCCGGTCCAGCCCAATTGCTATCTTCGCATTGCCGCTAACCGCTGGCTGCAACGCTCGCCGAAGCCTTCGCGCCGTGGCGACCCAGAAGCCGGACCAACCGGGCCAGGTCCCGGGCACGCGATCGACCGGCCTCGCTCTCGATCCGCCGGATGTTTTCACTGCTTGGCAATCTCTGCATCTTGCACCTGTTTCCTTGGGAAACCCCATCGATTCAGGACATATGGCGTCGCGATGCGGCGGAGCATTGCAAGTTCGGAAACCCCGCCGCCTACCGGGGTCAGCGGCGCCCGGTCAGGAATCCCCAGATCTCCCCCAGGATCTTGCCGCGCTCCGCATGGGCGCGGACGATGGCGTCGCGGGTTTCGGGGCGGGTGGTATTGTCGAAGAACATGGGGCTGCTCCTTGGTGGCCAATTTTCGGTTGATCCGAAGATGGTCATCCTTCCGCGCCCCGACAAACGAGTCTTTCCAAGCCTTCACACAAGATATACTGATGTGGAATGTCCGATCGCCTACCCCCGCTGACCGCCCTTCGCGCATTCGATGCCGCCGCGCGGCACATGTCCTTCTCGAAGGCGGCGGCCGAATTGAACGTGACCCCCGCCGCGCTGAGCTTCCAGATCAAGTCGCTGGAGGATCACCTGGACGCGCGCCTGTTCCGCCGCCTGAACCGCGCGGTGGAACTGACCGATGCAGGCCGCGCGCTGGCCCCCGGTGCGTCCGACGGCTTCACCGTGCTGGCCGCCGCATGGCGCGCGGCGCGGCGGACGGTGGATCAGTCCAGCCTGACCGTTACCGCCGGTCCCGCCTTCACCGCCAAATGGCTGGCCCCGCGCCTGTTCAAGTTCGCCCAGACCCATCCCAGCATCGAACTGCGCTTTTCCGCCACCCTGCGTTTGATGGATTTCACCCGGGACGATGTCGATGTCGCCATCCGCTTCGGCATGCACAAGGAAGAACCCGGCCTCTTCACCCGGCCGATCATCGACGAATGGCTGACCCCCATGATGACCCCTGCCTTGGCCGCGCACTATCCCGACCCCGCCGATCTGGCGGCCGCACCGTTGTTGCACCAGGACGATATCCGCTTCCTGAAACCGGCGATCGACTGGCCCGCATGGTTCCGCGCGGCCGGTCTTCCGCCCCGTTTCGCCAGCGGCACACGGTTCAGCCAGGCTGACCACGCGCTCGATGCCGCGCTGGAAGGCGGCGGCGTGGTTCTGGGGCGCATTTCGATTGCGGAACGGGATCTGGCTGCAGGGCGGCTGGTTATGCCCTACAAGATCGGTCTCAGGACCGATGCACAATACCGCTTCGTTTGCCCCCAAGGGGCAGAGAATCGTCCACAGGTCCGGGCATTCCGTGAGTGGATCGAGGTGGAAACCGCCACGCTCGACAGCTACCGGACAGGCATGCGCTTCAAGGATGCCGCCGAAGTCGACGAATAGTCGGCCCTGCGCGGTGTCTGGGAGAAGGGACTTCGATCAGGCGTCCAGACGCTCGATCTGTTCCTTCAGGCGCAGTTTTTCCTTCTTCAGGGCGCGAATGGTCAGGTCGTCGGTGGCCGGACTGCGTTGGCTTTCCTCGACCTTGGCGGAAAGAGTGGCATGTTTTCTCTTGAGCTCCTGAAGATGGGTTCCAAGCGACATATATGTCTCCTCTTTTTGGGTGATGGTTGCCCCTTCAGTGCACCACAATGTCATCGTTCTGTCACGCAAAACCCTGTGGACGAGTAAAATGGTTGGGATTTCGCCGTTTAGCCGAACGCCAACGCCGCGCCATCGCGCAACACGGCGCGCGCTGTTGCGGAAAAGTCATCGCCATCGCGCAGATGCGTCACGCCTTCATGTAGAAGAATCGGCGACAACAGCACGAACTTGCCCCGCCCGCCCTTGCGCGCCCGCACCATGACACGGCTGGCAGGCCGCGCCACGCGGGGGGCCAGCGGCAACACGCTGATGGACCCGAACCCGTCCAGCCCGGCAAGCACATCGGGCAATCGCTCGGCCAGGTGGATCGCAGTCAACCACCCGCCGGGCCGCAACCGCGCGCGCGCCACGCGCAGCCAGTCGGCCAGGGGCGTCTGCTCGCGCAGGGCGGCCTCGCGCCCCGTGTCGCGCGCCGCCGTTCCCTCGCCCGCGCCGAAATAGGGCGGGTTGGCGATGACATGATCGAAGCTTCGCGCCCTCAGGTCAGACGGCAACTCCGACAGGTCGGCCTCCACCACGTCCACTCCGTTGCGGCGGGCCAGCGCCGCATACTCCGCCTGTCGCTCCACCCCCGTGATCGCAACCCCCGGCACCCGCGCGGCCAGGCACAGCGCCGCCACGCCCACGCCGCAGCCCAGGTCCAGCACCCGGTCGCCTGCCACGGCCGGACAGGCCGCCGCCAGGAACACCGGGTCGGTCGCCGCGCGGTAGCCGTCGCGCGGTTGCCATGCCATCACCCGCCCGCCGAGGAATCCGTCCCGTGTCAGGCTGTCGCTCACTCCGAAACCGGAAGCTCGTTATCGCGCAGGACAACCCGCGCCGCCTCCGCATCCTCGCGTCGCACCAGCAGGCGGCGCGGCAATATGCCGATGCTGCCTTCAAGGGCACTCATGTGGACGTCCATCTCGAACACCTCTATATCCTCACCCGACAGAAGCGCCGAGGCGAAGGCAATGATGGTCGGGTCGGTGCTGCGCAGGATTTCAAGCATGCGCAACAGCTAGGTCGCCCTTGCGCGGATGTCGAGACAGGGAACAGCACCATGAGCCTCGATACCGCCATCGCAAAGCCGCATGACCGCCTGCGCGAGATTCTGTCGGACGACCTCGAACAGGTCAACCGGCTGATCCGCGACCGCATGGCCTCGCGCCATGCACCCCGCATCCCCGAAGTGACGGCGCATCTGGTGGAGGCTGGCGGCAAGCGCATCCGCCCGATACTGACGCTGGCCTCTGCGCGGCTCTGCGGCTACGCGGGCGACGATCACGTGAAGCTGGCCGCCACGGTGGAGTTCATCCACACCGCCACGCTGCTGCATGACGATGTGGTGGATGAAAGCGGGCAGCGCCGGGGGCGGCCCACCGCCAACCTGCTCTGGGACAACAAATCCTCCGTCCTCGTCGGCGATTATCTTTTCGCCCGCGCGTTCCAGTTGATGGTCGAACCGGGCAACTTGCGCGTGTTGTCGATCCTGTCCAACGCCGCCGCGACCATCGCCGAGGGCGAGGTGCTGCAACTGACCGCCGCCACCAATATCGAGACGACCGAAGCGACCTACCTGCAAGTGATCCGTGGCAAGACCGCCGCGCTGTTCGAGGCCGCCTGCGAGGTTGGCGGCATGATCGCCAGGCGCGACGAGGCCGTCGTGCGCGCGCTCGCCATTTATGGCGACGGCCTTGGCATGGCGTTCCAGATGGCCGACGACCTGCTCGATTGGGGGGGCGTCTCGGGCGAAGCGGACGCGATCGGCAAGAATATCGGCGACGATTTCCGCGAGCGGAAACTGACCCTGCCCGTCATTCGCGCCATCGCGGCGGCGGATGCGACCGAACGCGCCTTCTGGGCGCGGACCATCGGCAAGGGTCAGCAGGGCGACGGCGATCTGGGAGAGGCGCTGCGTCTCCTGCGCGCCCACGACACGCTGGCGCAGACCCGCGATGCAGCCAATGCCCATATCGCCAGTGCGAAGGCGGCGCTGGCGGCCCTGCCGGATCACCCGATCCGCGAGATGCTGGCAGACCTGGCAGATTACGTGGTGGAACGCCTGAACTAGACCGTAGGGCGAGGTTCACCCCGCCGCCCGCGCCGGCCGCTCAGGGCAAGACCTCCGCCGCCTCGGCCCACCATCCCTCGGGCATCGCCGCCGCCGCCGCCCGCGCATCGGCTTCCCGCGCGAACAGCCCGAAACACGTCCCGCCCGATCCGCTCATCCGGGCCAGCGCACAGCCCGGCGCCGCGTCCAGCCGCGCCAGAACCTCCGCGATCACCGGCGCGACCGCCAGGGCGGGGCGTTCCAGATCGTTCCGCGTTTGCGCAAGCCAATCGACGAACCCGCCAAAGCCGTCCCAGCCCAGCGCAGGCAACGCGGGCAACGCGGCGCCGAACCCGGCCAGCCCGGCGAAAACCGGCCCCGTGGGCACCGCGACACCCGCATTCACAAGCAGCAGCCACATCGCGGGCAAGTCCGGCACCGGGTCCAGCACCTCGCCGATCCCGCGCATCCGGGCGGGGCGACCGCGCAGGCACACCGGCACATCCGCCCCCAGCGCCTCTGCCCCGGCCGCGCCCGCCCCCAGGGCGCGCAAAACAGCCGCCGCGTCCGCAGACCCGCCGCCGATCCCGCCCGCCGACGGCAAATGCTTTTCAAGACCGATCCGCGCAGACACCCCGGCCAAGTCCGCCGCACGCCAGACAAGGTTGCCCGCATTCACCGGCACCCCCGCCGCGCATGGCCCCGTGACGTGCAACGCCATCTCGGGCGCGGGCGTCACCTCCAGCCAGTCCCCGACGCCGGCGAACACCACGAGACTGTCGAGCAGGTGATACCCGTCCGCCCGCCGCCCCGTCACATGCAATGCAAGGTTGACCTTCGCGGGTGCGAAGACCCTCACGGTGGTCGCGGTCACTCCTCGGTCAAGGCCCCGACGCCGCCTTCCTCTTCCAGAACGACGTCAAGCCCGACCTCCAGCTTGCGACGGATGCGCTCGGCATCTTCGGGCGCCGGGTCGAATGACAGGGCGCGGTGCCACTGGAACTCCGCCTCGCGGTAACGGCCCACCATCCAGTAGACATCGCCCAGGTGGTCGGTAACGATCGGATCGTTCGCCTCCAGCTCCACCGCGCGCTCCATCGGGGCCACGGCCTCCTCGAAGCGGCCAAGGCGGTAGTAGACCCAGCCGAGGCTGTCGATGATGTAGCCGCTATCGGGCCGGGCGGCGACGGCGCGTTGGATCATGCCCAACGCCTCGTCGAAGTTGCGGCGCTGCTCCACCAGGGAATAGCCAAGGTAGTTCAACACGTTGGGCTGTTCCGGGTTCAATTCCAGCGCGCGGCGGAAATCGGCCTCGGCGGGCTCCCAATCGTCCAGCTGGTGATAGCAGATGGCGCGGGCGTAATGAATGAACCAGTAGCGCGGCAGGTCCGCATCCACGAGATCCAGCACCGCCGAATAGGCGGCGATCGCCTCCTCGTACTGCTCGGCCCGACGCAGGATGTCGCCATGGGCGGCCTGGACCGAGGCAAGGTCCGGCCGTGCCGCCACCAACGCCCCGAGGATGCCGATCGCCGCCTCCGTCTGGCCCGCGCGGTCCAGCGCCTCGGCGCGGCCCATCTGCCCCTCCACGTAGTTCGGATCGCCCTCCGGAATGGCGCCATAGGTCTCTGCCGCCAGCCCGAATTGCTCGGAGTCCGCGATCAACTCCCCGGCCAGCAGCGCCGCGTCGGTATGGGACGGACGCACCCCGCGCGCGGCCTGCGCCATCAGCAGCGGCAGCGTCGTGTTGCGCTCGCCCGACAGCAATTGCGCCACGTTGAAAAACACCTCGGCCACGCCGTCCCGGGCACTCAGCAGGAAATCATAGGGCGCATCCGCGCCGGCCCCGATCTCGGCCTGCAAGGCCAGCAGCCCCGGATCGGGCACCGCCTGGGTGTAGCCGTCCAGCAGGTCCAGCGCCTCGGCCCGCTGGCCCAACTGCACCAGCACCAGCGCCCGGGCCCGCACCACGCGTTCCGTATTGGTGATCTGCACGCCGCGCGCGCCCGAGAGGATGGCGTTCGCCGCCTCGAAATCGCCCACCGCCGCGCGCGCCAGCGCCAGATGCAACGCGGCCAGTTCCTCCAGCCCGCGCTGGCTGGCCAGCGCCTCGAACGCCTCCACCGCGCCGGTCATGTCGCCCTGCCCGAAGATCAGCCAGGCGCGCGCCAGTTCGTTGGCCAGCGGCCCCGGCCCGTTGCCCGCCTCGATCAGGTCAAGCGCGCCCTGCAGATCATCCTGCGCCACCTGCCGGACGAACCGCACGAGGTTCACAAGCTCCTGCCCCTCGGCATCCTCGCCCATGTCCGCACTGATCTCGGCCGCACGGTTCCAATTCCCCAGCGAGGCATGGGCGTAGACCGCGTTGGAAATCAGGAAGGCGTTGCCCGGGTCCATCGCAAGCGCGCGGTCGAAATACTCCGCCGCCGCGGCATGATCGCCACTGATCGCCGCCGCGCGGGCCGCCAGGTATGCGCCCGGAAGCCCTTGGGCCGTCGCCGCGACAGGGGCGGCCAGGCCGACCATCACGGCCAATGCAAAAACGGATCGTCTCGTGGCCATCGGGCTCTCCTCAAGGGCGACCCCTCGGGGGGCGGCGATTTCGGGAAGATTAGGGCGCGCATACCGGAAGGGCAATCGCGCGGCCATCACGACTTGGCGAAACTCACATGTTTGGGTAGTTCGGCCCGTCGCCCCCCTGCGGGACCGTCCAGACGATGTTCTGGCTCGGGTCCTTGATGTCGCAGGTCTTGCAATGCACGCAGTTCTGGAAATTGATGACGAAGCGGGGTTCTTTCCCCTCCTCGCGCACGAACTCGTAGACGCCTGCCGGGCAATAGCGTTGCGACGGACCGGCATAGTCGGGCAGGTTCACCGCCACCGGCACGCCGGCATCCTTCAGCTTCAGATGCGCAGGCTGGTTTTCTTCGTGATTGGTGAAGGAAAACGCCACGTTGGTCAGCCGGTCGAAGGACAGCTTGCCATCGGGCTTCGGGTAATCGATCGGGTTCCACCGCGCCGCCTTCTCGGTCGCGGCGGCATCGGTCTTGCCATGCTTGAGCGTCCCGAACAGGCTGAACCCCAGCGTGTTGGTCCACATGTCGAAGCCCCCGAACACCAGCGAGGACGCAAGCCCCTTGCTCGACCACATCGGCTTGACGTTGCGCACCTTCTTCAGGTCCTGACCGATGGCACCGGTCCGCACTTCCGTCTCGTAATCGTTCAACTCGTCCGACGCGCGCCCGGCCTTGATCGCCGCATGGGCCGCCTCCGCCGCCGCCTTGCCCGACAGCATGGCGTTGTGATTGCCCTTGATGCGCGGCACGTTGACCATGCCGACGGAACAGCCCAGCAGCGCCACCCCCGGCGCCACCATCTTCGGCATCGACTGGAAGCCGCCCTCGGTGATCGCGCGCGCGCCGTAAGCCACGCGTTTGCCGCCCTTCAACAGCTCCGCCACCATCGGGTGATGCTTGAAGCGCTGGAATTCCATGTATGGAAACAAATGCGGGTTGCGGTAGTTCAGATGAACCACGAAGCCCACGTAAACCTGATTGTTCTCGAGATGATAGATGAAGCTGCCGCCGCCCGCGTTCTTGCCCAGCGGCCAGCCCATCGTGTGCGTGACCGATCCTTCGCGATGCTTCTCCGGATCGATCTCCCAGATTTCCTTCATGCCCAGGCCGTATTTCTGCGGCTCGCTGTCGCAGGCCAGGTTGTATCTCGCGATGACCTGTTGCGACAGGCTGCCGCGCACGCCCTCGGACAGGAACACGTATTTGCCCAGCAACTCCATGCCCGGCTCCGTCCCCTCGCCATACGACCCGTCCGGCTCCAGCCCGAAGACGCCTGCGACCACGCCGCGCACCTCGCCGTTGTCGCCGTAGACGATCTCGGAACAGGACATACCGGGGAAAATCTCGACGCCCAGTTCCTCGGCCTGCTCCGCCATCCAGCGGCAGACATTGCCCATGGACACGATGTAGTTGCCATGGTTCGACATCAGCGGCGGCATCGGCCAGTTCGGAATGCGAATACTGCCCGCCTCGCCCAGCAGGTAGAAATTGTCGTCCTTCACCGGCACGTTCAGCGGCGCGCCACGTTCCTTCCAGTCCGGGATCAGCGCAGTCAGTCCGACCGGGTCCAGCACCGCGCCCGACAGGATATGCGCGCCGACCTCGGACCCCTTTTCCAGCACGACAACGCTCAGATCCGCGTCCAGCTGCTTCAACCGGATCGCTGCCGACAGGCCTGCAGGCCCCGCGCCCACGATGACCACATCGTATTCCATGCTTTCGCGTTCGATCTCGGCCATCGGTCAGCCTCCCTTTTCTCGATTAACCGGGGGAACAAGACATGGCCCGGCAAAAACGTCCGGCGAGGCGTAGCGCGCAGGTGACGCAGGCGTCAATCGTAACGCGGTGTCATTTTGGCCGCAGGCGCGCCATGGACGGCGCGGCGCTATCGCACTACGTCCAGCGGCACCGTTTTCGGAGGTTCCCATGCGTTACGTCTACCTCGCCCTCATCCTCGCCGGCATCTACTATCCGTGGCGGCATTTCTACGCGTGGTTCGAGGAACACGGCTGGGATCTCGGCCCGATGATCGACGCCTGGTATGTGAACGAGGCGACGACAGCCCTGACCTGGGATCTGACCATCGCCGCAATCGCGCTCTGCGTCTGGGTCGCGGTCGAGGTGGTGACACGGCGCGACTGGTGGTGGCTGTCGGTGATCCCCGTCACTTTCGGCATCGGCGTGTCGGCGGGGCTTCCCCTCGCGCTCCTGTTGATGACACTCCGTCGCGGGCAGACAACCTGAATTGATCTACCATTGATATACCTTCAGACCGTCAACACCGTCTGTCCCGTCGTCTTGCGCGCCTCCAGCACGCGATGCGCTTCGGCGACATCCTCCAGCGGGTAACGTTGGTCGATGCGGATCTTCACCGCGCCCGAAGTCACCTTCTCGAACAGGTCGGCGGCCATCTGCTGGCAGGTTTCATGGTCCGCGATATGGGTGAACAGGGTCGGGCGGGTGATCTTCAGGCTGCCCTTCTGGGCCAGAAGCCCGACCGAAAAGGGCGGCACGGGACCCGAAGCCGCGCCGAAAGAAATCATCATTCCCAATGGCTTGAGGCAATCCATGGAACCGTCGAACGTATCTGCACCGACCGCGTCCATTACCACGTCGACGCACTTGCCGCCGGTCAGATCGCGCACGCGGGTCACCCAATCCTCGGTCCGGTAATTGATGCATTCCTCCGCCCCATAGGCCTTGGCAAGCGCGCATTTCTCGTCGGTTCCGGCGGTGCCGATCAGACGGATGCCCTCGCTCGCCGCCCACTGGCACGCCATCAGCCCGACACCGCCCGCCGCGGCATGAAACAGCACTGTATCGCCCTTGGCAATCGGCGTCGTGCGGCGAAAAAGATAGTGCGTTGTCAACCCCTTGAGCATCATCGCTGCCCCTTCCTCGAACGAGATGTCATCCGGCAGGGGGCACACTTGTGCGGCGGGCATCACGCGCAATTCCGCGTAAGCTCCCGGCGGCTGACACGCATAGGCGGCCCGATCGCCCGCTTTCAGGTGGGCAACGCCTGCGCCGACTGCCTCCACCACGCCGGCCGCTTCCATGCCCAAGGCATGGGGCAACAGCATCGGATAGGCACCAGAGCGTTGATAAACATCAATGAAATTCAATCCGCAGGCATGGTGGCGGATGCGGATCTCGCCCGGCGCGGGGTCCCCCACGGGCAGATCCACGATGCGAAACTGCTCCGGCCCGCCATGGGCCTCGATAATCGCCGTTCTTGCCATGATGCTCCCCCTCGATTGGCTTGGACCCACAAGGGATAGATGTTAGGTGGCCGCTTGCAAGATGAAAGAGGCGGCGCGATGGACCATTTTCTGTATCGGAACGGCGCGTTGCATGCCGAAGATGTCGCCATCGCGGACATCGCCGCCAGCGTCGGCACGCCCTTCTACGTCTATTCCACGGCCACCCTGACGCGCCATTTCGACGTCTTCACCGAGGCCTTGGAGGGCCTGCCGCACTTCATCTGCTACGCGATGAAAAGCAACTCGAATCAAGCAGTTATCGCCCATATGGCCAGCCTCGGCGCGGGCATGGACGTGGTGTCGGGCGGTGAATACCGGCGCGCGAAGGCCGCCGGAGTGCCGGGCTGCCGCATCGTGTTTTCCGGCGTCGGCAAGACCGAGGACGAAATGCGCCTCGCCTTGCAGGGCGGCATCCGCCAATTCAACGTCGAGTCAGAGCCGGAGATGAAGCGCCTGTCCCACGTCGCCACATCCCTCGGTCTGCAAGCGCCCATCACCATTCGCGTGAACCCCGACGTGGACGCCAGGACGCACGAGAAAATCGCGACCGGCAAGTCCGAGAACAAGTTCGGCATACCCATTGCCCGCGCGCGGGAGGTCTACGCGCTTGCCGCAAGCCTGCCCGGCCTTCAGGTCGTTGGCATCGACGTGCATATCGGCAGCCAGTTGACCGACCTGGAACCTTTTGAAATCGCTTATACAAAAGTAGCCGAGCTGACCGAGCAACTGCGCGACGACGGCCACAACATCAGCCGTCTCGACCTCGGCGGCGGGCTTGGCATTCCCTATGAGCGCTCCAACACCGCGCCGCCCCTGCCGATGGAATATGGCGCCGTCATCAAGCGCACCGTGGGCCATCTGGGCTGCGAGATCGAGATCGAGCCGGGACGCCTGATTTCCGGCAATGCGGGCCTCCTCGTGGCGTCCACCATCTACGTAAAGCACGGGGAAGGCCGCGATTTCCTGATCCTCGACGCAGCGATGAACGACCTGATCCGCCCCGCCATGTATGGTGCCTGGCACGACATCATCCCGGTCGTCGAACCCGCACCGGGCGTCGCGCAGGTCCCCTACGACATCGTCGGCCCCGTCTGCGAATCCGGCGATACCTTCGCGAAACAACGTCAATTGCCCCCCGTGTCCGAAGGCGATCTGATCGCTTTCCGCTCGGCCGGAGCTTACGGCGCGGTCATGTCTTCGGAATACAACACCCGCCCCCTCGTCCCCGAGGTTCTCGTCAAAGGCGATCAATTCGCCGTCATCCGCGCGCGTCCATCGTTTGACGAGATCATAAACCGCGATATTATTCCTGTGTGGGTATGAACCCGCAGGGCGACGCGCCCATGAAAGGGACCATGTCTGACAAGACCCCGAAGACCAATGCGATCAAACGCCTGATCTGGCCCCTGCGCCTGACGCGGCTTGGCATGGTTGCCGAGCGTGCAGTGCAGTCGTTCTGGCCACTCTGGACACTGGTGTTCACGGTTCTCGCGGCCCTGGCCTTCGGAGCGGCGAGCCTGCTGACTCCGACCGGATATTGGGTCGCGATTTCCCTTTTTTCACTGGCATTACTGGCGCTTATCGTTCTTGGAGTGCGGCGCTTCAGGATGCCCACTTACACCGAGGCGCTGGAACGGTTGGACCGCACCATGCCGGGCCGCCCGATCAGCACGCTGCTGGATACGCCCGCCATCGGCGGCCATGACGCGGCCAGCCGATCCGTCTGGGCCGCCCATGTCGCGCGGATGGCCACCCGCGCCGGTCAGGCCCGCGCGCCGCAGCCCGACCTGCGCGTGTCGCGCAACGATCCCTTCGCCCTGCGATACGTCGCTGCCACAGCCCTTGCCATGGCGCTTTTGTTCGGCGCGGTGGAGGAAGTGGCCGATATCGGCAACATTCCGCTTGGCGCCGGGCCCGCCACGGCCTCGGCCGGTCCAAGCTGGGAAGGCTGGGTGGAACCGCCACTCTACACGGGGTTACCGTCGCTTTATCTCAATGATATCAGGGCAGAAAGTTTCGACGCGCCGCTCGGTTCCGAGGTGACACTGCGGGCCTACGGCGCTCCGGGCGCGATCACGTTGCGCACCGATATCGGCCCCATACCCGAACCCGACCCGAACGCCTATGCGCAGGTCGTACGGATGGAGCGAGGCGGCACACTGGCCGTCGACGGCCCCGGCGGACGGGAATGGCAGGTCTCGGTCCGCCCCGACGCGCCGCCGACCGTCGTGTTGGAAGGCGAGGTCGAGGGCGAGCCGCCCGGCGCCATGCAGTTCCGCTTCACCGCGACGGACGATTATGGCGTCAGTTCCGGCATCGCGACGATCCGCTTGCATACGGCCGCCGTGGATCGCCGTTTCGGCCTTGTTGTCGACCCCGAACCGCGCGAACCGGTCGTGCTTGACCTGCCGATGCCCTTCCGCGGCAACCGCGACGCATTCACCGAGGTCGTGCTGGAAGACCTCAGCCAGCATCTCTTTGCCAACTTGCCCGTCACCCTGACCCTGACCGTGACCGACGATGCAGGCCAGATCGCTACCGTGTCCTATGACGTGGCGCGCTTGCCCGGCCAACGCTTCTTCGACCCGCTGGCAAACGGCCTGATCGAGATGCGCCGCGATCTGCTCTGGAGCCGCGAGAACGCCACCCGCTCCGCCCAGATCCTGCGCGCCCTGACCCACCGGCCCGAACCCGGTTTGAACGAAGGCGTCTATCTCGGGCTGCGTGCGGCCATTCAACGCCTCGAATCCGCTGTCGATCTCATCTCGATCGAAACGCAGGAAGATGTCGCCGAGATCCTCTGGAACGCCGCGCTGGAGTTGGAATTCGGTGCGTTGGACAGCGCATTGGAGCGTCTCCAGCGCGCCCAGGAAAGGCTGGCCGAGGCCATGCGCCAAGGCGCCTCGGACGAGGAAATCGCCCAGTTGATGCAGGAAATGCGCGAGGCGATGGCCGAGTACATGCAGGAACTTGCCAACAACGCCGAGCCAAATGACGGCACCGATCAGCCCGACCAAGGCGGAGAGACCATGGAAATGTCCATGGCCGATCTCGAAGCTATGCTGCAACGCATCCAGGAGCTCATGGAAGAAGGCCGCATGGCCGAGGCGATGGAAATGCTTCAAGCCCTGCAACAGATGCTGGAAAACATGGAAGTCACCCAGGGCGGTGAAGGCGGCGATGGCCCCCAGACCCCCGGGCAGCAGGCCATGGAAGGTCTGCAGGACACGCTCCGCGGCCAGCAGGGCCTGAGCGATGACAGCTTTCAGGAGCTTCAGGACCAGTTCAATCCGAACCGTCCAGGCCAGCAATCCGAACAGCAGGGCGACGCACCACAGGGCAACCAGCCCGGCCAGGACGGGCAGACCCCCGGCCAGGGCCAGGGCGGTGACACCCCCGAGGACGCCGGAACGCTGGCAGAACGGCAGGAGGCGCTTCGCCGCCAGTTGGAAGAACAGGCCAGCCGTCTGCCCGGCACGGGAACCGAAGCGGGGGACGAGGCGCTGGAACAGCTCGACGGGGCGGGCCGCGCCATGGACGAAGCCGCGCAGGCGCTGGAGCGCGGCGATATCGCCGAGGCGCTGGACCTGCAATCCGAAGCGATGGAAGCGCTGCGCGAAGGCATGACGCAACTGGGCGAGGCCTTGGCGCAGGAGCAGGGTGCCCAACCCGGACAGGGACAGACGGAAGGCGACAGGGCCGAAAGCCGTCCGTTGCAGGACCCCCTCGGGCGACAGGCGGGCAATAACGGCGCCTTCGGTTCAGACGAGGGGCTTGAAGGCACCGCGGATGCCCACGAACGGGCGCGCGAATTGCTCGACCTTCTGCGCGAACGCTCCGCCGATCAGGCACGCCCCGAAGTGGAACTGGACTATCTGCGGCGGCTGCTCGACCAGTTCTAGAACGACAGAACCACCCTAACCTTCGTTCCCCTGCGCCACGGACCGTGCCAGATCGTCCAGCCAGAAACGCCCCTGATCGACGATCTGCACATACCGCTCCAACACCGGGCCAACCTGCGGAACGACCGCCGCGATCTGGCCCGAATAGGCGTAGATGCCGGTTCCGATCAACGCGATCAGGATGGCAAGGAAGAACCCCCGCCGCACTTGCCCCCGCCTGCGTGGAACGGAGTCGAGCGTGTCGTAGTCGGTCGCGTCGGCCTCGGCGGCGCTGCGATCATCGGTGGCGCGCAAGGTGGAGTTGATCTCCTCAATATCGGGCAGAAGTTCCCGCCGGGACCCGGCCGTAGCGGTGGCGACGGCTGCGACGATGCCGTCGGTGTCGAAGGCATCCTCGGCGATGGCGTCCAATTCGGCCAGACGCCGGTTTCGGGCTGCGCCTTCCGCGCTTTCAAGCGGCATTTCCTCTTGCGTCTCAACGGGTTCCGGCTGCGCTTCGGCACGGCGGAGGCGGGCTTCCCGATCGGCCTCTTCGCGCAGGATATCGGCTACACCGGGGTCGATCTGGCGGCGTGACGGGCGTTGTCCTGCAGGCTCGCCCTCGGCTGCGGCAGGGGTTTCGACGAACACCTCGGACAGGGATCGGGCAACCTCTGGCGTCGGCGCATCCGTGGTTTCAGGCGCGGCCTCGGGCTCGAAATCGGGCTCTACCTCGGGCGGACGCGGTCCGGGCTGGAACCACGTGGTCGAGCAATTCGAACATTGAACATCCCTGCCACCGACCGGGATCATGCTTTCATCGACTTCGTATCTGGCGCTGCAATTCGGACATGTGAGCCGCATGTGTCCTCGGTCTCTTTCGTGGGCCACGCGTACGGGCCGAGTTGCAACGGGCCTCTTCACGGGGCGGTCAGTCGACTGGCGTATTTGCGGAAGACTAACAATCCCGGTCTTGCTTTCCAATCCCCGTTTCATTCCAACCCTTTGGCCGTTGCATCTGCGCGTCATTCCGGCACCATCCGTGGCCGCGCGATTGCACGAGAGGCCGCGACGGTGCAAGACAGGTCCAGTACCAAGCCGAGGGCCGGAGCGCAGATGATCGAGATGCAGGACGCCGCCTATGGCTATGGAGCCGAGCCGCTGTTGTCGGGTCTGACCCTGACCCTCGCGCCCGGCTCCTTCCACTTCCTCACCGGACCGTCAGGCGCGGGCAAGACCACGTTCCTGAAGCTGTGCTATGCCGAATTGCTGCCCACCGGCGGCACGATCAACCTGTTTGGACACAAGGCCAATGGCCTTGGCCGCGACGATATCGCCGACCTGCGCCAGCGCATCGGCGTCGTGCATCAGGATTGCCAGTTCCTCGATCATCTTCCGCTGTCGCAGAACATCGCCCTGCCGCTGACGGTGACGGGCAAGAGCGGGATACTTGACGAGGCCAATCTGAACGAGCTGATCGGTTGGGTCGGGCTGACCGCCCGGTCCGATGCCACCCCGCCGGAGCTGTCGGGGGGCGAGCGGCAGCGCGCAGCGCTGGCGCGTGCCATCATCATGGACCCGGACCTGATCTTGGCAGACGAACCCACCGGCAACGTCGATTGGGAGATGTCGCTGCGCCTGCTGAACTTGCTGGTGGAGTTGAACAAACTGGGCAAGACAGTCGTGATCGCGACGCACGATCTTGCGCTGATCCGCGCCGCCAAGCAGCGCGTGCAGGCGCGTGTCCTGCGCATTCAGGGTGGCCAAATCATGTCGGCGGGAGCGGACCTATGAGCATCCGCGATCGGCTTTTGTCGATGTTGACGGGCGACGGACAGGCGGATCGCGTGGTGCCGCGCAGCGGGCAGTCCGCGCGCCTGACGCTGGCGACCTCTGCAGCGATGGCATTCCTTGCCGTCTTCGCCATGGCGCTGTCCATGGCCTCGGGCCGCTTGGCCGACCGCTGGTCCAGCGCGCTGGCACAAACCGCAACCATCCGCATCTCGGCCCCCCCCGCCGAGATGGACACGCAGACCTGGGCCGTGTTGACAGTGCTGGAACAGACCCCTGGTATCCAAAGCGCACGCGCCCTGACCGACGAGGAGCAACAGGCGCTTCTTGCACCCTGGTTCGGGCCCGACCTGCCGCTGGACGACTTGCCGATTCCGCGCCTTGTCGAAGTGCTGGAAACGCCCGAGGGTTATGATTCCGACGGCCTGCGACAACGTCTTGCGGCCGAAGCCCCCGGCGCGGTTCTGGATGATCACGATCGCTGGCGCAGGCCGCTGGCCGAGGCAGCGCACCGGTTGCGCCTTCTGGGATGGATGGCACTGGCCCTGATCCTTGGCGCGACGGCGGCCATGGTGACTTTGGCCGCACAGGCCGCGCTCAGCGCCAATGAGCAAGTCATCCGCGTGTTGCGCCTTGTCGGCGCGCGGGACCGCTACATCGCCCATGCCTTCGTGCGCCGTTTCACCCTGCGCGCCCTGACCGGGGCGCTTGCGGGCACGATCGCGGGGCTGGTGGCGGTGGCGATTCTGCCATCAGCCCGAGATACGGCGGCGGTTCTGACCGGGCTGAGCTTTTCGGGCGCTGGCTGGCTATGGCCGCTGGTCATTCCACCCCTTGCCGCCGCCACGGCGTTCATGGCCACGCGTTTCGCGGCCTTCCGCACGCTCAGGGGCCTGCAATGATCCAGTGGCTGCGATCCTTCCTGTTCATCGTGCAGATGTATGTGGCGATGCTGGTAATCGCCATTCTCTACTTCCCGTGGGCGGCCTTCAGTCCGGCGGGTGCACACGCCGCCTGCCATGCCTATTGCCGCTGGGTGTTCTGGACGATGGCCTGGATGACGGGCTTGCGCGTCGAGATCCGCGGCACGCCCCCGACCGACGAGGTGATGGTCGCCGCCAAGCATCAGAGCTTCCTCGATATCCTGGTCATCTACAACGCCATGCCGCGCGGCAAGTTCATCATGAAGCGCCAGATCATGTTCACGCCGCTGATCGGGCAATATGCCCTGCGGATCGGATGCGTTCCGGTCAATCGGGGAAAACGCGGGGCTGCGATCAAGAAGATGCTCAGCGACGTGAAGAACGGACGCCAGCAGGGCGGGCAACTGATAATCTATCCTCAAGGCACCCGCATCGCGCCGGGCGTCTCCGCGCCCTACAAGGTCGGAACGGGTGCGCTCTACGAGCAACTGGGCCAGCCCTGCGTGCCGGTGGCGACGAATGTGGGCCTCTTCTGGCCCAAACGCGGCATTTTGCGTCAACCGGGCCTCGCCGTGGTCGAGTTCCTGCCCCGGATCGATCCGGGGCTGAAGACCAAGGCCGTCATGGCCCAACTGGAGCATTACATCGAAATGGCCAGCGACGCGCTACTGGCGGAGGCAGGGTTTGTCGGCGGAGGTCACCCATGAGGACGATCACCGATATCGCCACGCTGGAGGCACTCTACGACTCCGTCAATCCGCTTGCGGTCACCAAGGTGTCGGCGGTCATGACCCCGCTTTACCGGCAATGGATCGACGCCGCGCGCTTCGTCGTGCTGACGACCGTTGGACCGGAAGGCACCGACGCCAGCCCGCGCGGGGATGCCGGCCCGGTGGTGCGGATCGTGGATGACCGCACGATCTGGCTACCCGATTGGCGCGGCAACAACCGGCTGGATTCGCTGCGCAACATCGTGCGCGACGGGCGCGTGTCCCTGATGTTCATGGTAACCGGCGAAAACAACGTCGTACGTGTCAATGGCAACGCGGTGCTTTGCGACGATCCTGCCATCACCGCGCAGTTCATCCAAGGCGGACGCCAGCCCCGGACCGTGATCGTGATCCGGTCGGGCGAGGTCTATTTTCAATGTGCCAAAGCGCTGATGCGGTCCGGGCTCTGGAGCCGGGACGCCGTGCAGGGGCTGCCCACGGCGGGCCGGTTCCTGAAGGAAGCCGGACAAGGCTTTGACGCCGACACCTATGACGCGGGCTATGAAGCCTATTCCCGGGACCGGATGTGGTGAAGGCGGTGGCCACCGTGCTGTTTGTCCTCGGCATTGCACTTGGGGTCGTTGCGGGGTTCGTGGTGTATGCCGCGTTCACGGATTGGCGCGGACGCGGCTGCCCGGGTGCGGCTCAATGCGCCGACGCGATGGGGGTGATGGTTCTGACGGGTTGCGCCATGGTCGCGGCGGCGGTGATGGTCTTTGCGGGTGTTGTCCTCGCCCGCAGGTGAGGTCAGGCCGCGAGGCCTTTCGACCCCATGTCGAGAAATTTGCGCCTGCGCTCCGCGACCAGCTTGGCACCGTCCTTGCCGTCGAATTCCGCCAGCATGGCCGCAATTGCATCGCCGACGCCCGCGATCACGGCGGGTTTGTCACGTTGCGCCCCGCCCAAGGGTTCTTCGATGACCCGATCGCAGACGCCAAGCTTGTGCAGATCCTGTGCCGTCAGCCGCAGCGCCTCGGCGGCTTCGCGCATCTTCTCGGCGTCTTTCCACAGGATCGACGCGCAGCCCTCCGGGCTGATGACCGAATAGATCGAATGCTCCAGCATGGCGAGGCGATCCGCCGTGGCGAACGCAACTGCCCCGCCCGAGCCGCCCTCGCCGATGATGACGGAGATCAGCGGCACCTTGATCTGCAGGCATTTCTCTGTGGCACGTGCGATCGCTTCCGATTGGCCACGCTCTTCCGCGCCTTTGCCGGGATATGCGCCGGGGGTGTCGACAAGGGTGATGACAGGCAATTTGAAACGATCGGCGAGGTCCATGAGGCGCACCGCCTTGCGGTAACCTTCGGGCCGAGCCATGCCGAAATTCCGCTCGATCCGGGTCTTGGTGTCCGATCCCTTCTCGTGGCCGATCACGACGATGGCGGTGTCGTTGAACCGCGCCAGCCCGCCCATGACGGCATGGTCATCGGCAAAGTTCCGGTCGCCCGCCAGCGGGGTGTATTCCTTGAACAATGCGTCGATATAGTCGCGGCAATGGGGGCGGTCGGGGTGCCGGGCGACTTGGCACTTTCGCCATGGCGTAAGGTCCTTGTAGAGGTCGCGCAGCATGTCGCCGGCCTTCTTGTCGAGCGCTGCGGCCTGGTCGGCCACATCCATGCCTTCCTCCCGGCGTGCCATCGCGCGCAATTCTTCGGCCTTGCCCTCGATTTCGGCCAAGGGTTTTTCGAAATCGAGATAGTTCATCGCGCGTGTCTCACATCCGGGAACCTGACCCTTGGATATATGGCGGGCAGGGTCGGCGGATGCAACTCGGCAGATGTTCCCGAACCGCGGGCGCGCCTTGTCAGACGTGATTGCGATCCATCAGGAATTCGGCCTTGGCGAACAGGCCTTCATGGATATCGCGGTCGAAGACGCGCGCCCGGCGCACCCGGGATTTCTCGCCCGGGCGCAATGGCGACATGGACTGCGCCGCACAAAAGTGGTTCCATCGCGGCTCCCTCGGTTCCGATGCGGACTCGACCATGCGAAGGAAACGCGCCGGGTCCCGCGCAGGGATGACCTGAAGCTCGAATGGTGTCGACCGGGCCGGGCGCGCCGCGCCCCCCGCCCGAAGCGCCTGGCGCAAGTCGCCGGTTATGCGGTTGGGATTGGCGATTTCCAGATCGCTCAACGGGATGAGGATGGACCCGTCTGCCGCCTGGCAGGCCAACTCACCATGCTCCAGATGTTGCGCCAAGAAGGTTCGGTCCACAAAGGGAACCTCTGCCGCGCGGAATGTGGCGAACAGGTCGCCAACCGGCCCGGAAATGGGGGTGATCCGGACAAAACCGGAAAACGTACCGAATGTGCGGGCGGCGTAGGCATTGGCCATGTCGCGCGCAAAGGCGTCGGGGGGCAGAAGGTGCGGGTCGGATATGGGCCCGCGCGCCGCCGTCATGCGGTGCACATAAGCGATGCGCCGGTTTTCCCGCTCCAGCAACTGACCGATCAATGGCACGGCCATCAGATTGATCAGCAGGATCGGTCCCGCTGCCTCCGTGAAGAAAATCAAGGCCATTTCGCGGGGCAAGGCCAGTGCACCCAGCAGATGCAACGACATCGCTAGGGCCAGCATCACCAGCATGCCCAGGGTTCGACGCTCCACATGGGCCATCTTGCGCGCCCAGATCATGCCCGCAAGACCGGCGATCACCATGCTCCAGACCCCGGCCGCGGTGCCGATCCCGCCAAGATCGATCCGGACCGCCGCGACGATCAGGAGGCAGGGCAGCAATCCGCGCCAGCCCAGGAAGGCCCCGGCAAGGGCGATCGGAATGTTGCGAAGGTCGATGAAAAGGCCGTCATAGGGTTCGACCGGGTTGCGCATCTGCGCCACGGCCATGACGCCGAACAGCACGCCGAGAACCGCCGGAGCCCATGCCGCCCCCACAAAGCGCCGCTGCAGGACACCATAGCTTTGCGCCAGCAACGCGGTGACGGCAAGCGCCGCCGCCATGTCCAAGATCGAAGTCGTCTGCATGTCGCGCCTCCGGTTCCCATCCCGGGGGACGATAACGGTCCGCTCTTTCGGAAGTCCTAACGTGGGGAGAATTAGCCGGCGATCATTGCGGCCTGCTTGACGATGACCTCGGCCTGCTTGATCGACGCGATATCGACAAGTCGACCTTTGTAGACGGTGGCGCCAGCCCCTTCGGCCTTGGCCTTTTCCATCGCGGCGAGAATCTCCTGCGCCTCGGCCACGGCCTCGGCCGATGGGGTGAAAACCTCGTTGGCGAGGGCGATCTGCTTGGGGTGGATCGCCCATTTTCCGACCATCCCCAATGTGGCCGAGCGCCGGGCCTGCGCGCGATACCCGTCGTCATCGGAGAAGTCGCCGAATGGCCCGTCCACCGGCAGGACACCATGGGTGCGGCAGGCGGCGACGATGGCGGCCTGTGCCCAGTGCCACGGGTCGGACCAATGTTTAACCCCTTGGCGCAGCATGTAATAATCTTCCTGCGTGCCGCCGATACCCGTTGTCTGCATGCCCATGGAAGCGGCGAAATCGGCAGCACCGAGGCTCATTGCCTGGAGGCGGGGGGAGGATGTGGCGATTTCATTGACATGGGCGATTCCGGCGGCGGATTCGATGATGACCTCGAATCCGATCGGCCTGGTGCGGCCGCATGCCGCCTCGATCGCCGTGACCAGCGCATCCACCGCGTAGACATCGGCCGCGCAGCCCACTTTCGGGATCATGATGAGGTCGAGCCGCCCGGTATCGGCCTCCAGAATATCCACCACATCGCGATACCAATAGGGTGTGTCGAGGCCGTTGATCCGCACGCTGAGCGTTTTGCTGCTCCAGTCTATCCCATTGATCGCATTGATTATATTTGCACGAGCCTGCACCTTGTCATCGGGCGCGACGCTGTCTTCCAGATCAAGGTTGATCACGTCCGCAGCGGATGCCGCCATCTTTTCGAACAGCTTGGTGTTGGAGCCGGGACCGAACAGCTGGCAGCGGTTGGGGCGGGCGATGGGGGCGGGTTGGGTGCGGAAGCTCATGATGTCCTCACGAAAGGAAATTGCGTAACGATTGCCGTGAGGGGTATGATAGTGCGCCGCCGCGCGCAAGTGCTGCACCGCAGCACGGACCGATGCGCCTGTGACTTCCGTACACATCCTGTACACACCCTGTACATACACCTGCGCATGCAGACGTGGGCGCGATTGCCCGGACGGACGGACAACCGGACGGACCGGAAGAAGGACGGACGGAC
>CAZTUG010000001.1:0-2282 GCA_964615955.1 uncultured Roseicyclus sp. | reverse complement strand
GGACGGACGGACAACCGGACGGACCGGAAGAAGGACGGACGGACGAGTGGACGGACGGACGGAGCGTCAGCGATCCCGGCGGTCGCGCTTGCGGCGGTGGGTGGCGTATTCCGTCGGGATCAGGATCAACGCCGCCGCCGAGCCGATGAGCGCATCGATGCCGGGCGACCCGAAGCTGAGCCCGAAGAGCGAGCGGATGAAGAACAGCACCAGCACCGCACCCCATGCGATGAAGACCGAGGGCAGGATGCCGTTATGGGTCCAGCCCCATTTTTCGAACAGGAAGGCCACGACGCCCGCGATCATCAGCGAGCCGAAGAAGGAAAACAGGATCATGCGGTATCTCCAAAGGGCCTGTGCGCGGCCATGTTAGCCCAATATCATTCCGGGCGCGATGCGCGCGCCGCGCAACCAGTCCTCGGCCGCCATGGCGGCCCTGCCTTCGGGCTGCACGCGCGTCAGCGTGACCGCCCCCCCGTCGCCACAGGCCACGGTCAAGCCGTCCAGCACCTCGCCCGGTGCGCCTTGACCGTGGGAAAGCCGGCTGCCCAGGAGCTTCACCCGCTTGCCCTCGGCCAGGGTCCAGGCACCGGGATACGGCGAAAGGCCCCTGATCTGCCTGTCGATATGGGGGGCCGGGGCGGTCCAGTCCAGCCGCGCCTCGGATTTGTCGATCTTCGCGGCATAGGTCACGCCGTCCTGGGGCTGCGGAACCGGCACCAGATGATCGAGCCGGGCCAACGTCTCGACGATCGCTTCCGCCCCCAGCGCGGACAGGGTGTCGTGCAACCCGCCTGCCGTCTCCTCCGGCGCGATGGGCACGACACGGCGCAGCAGGACCGGCCCGGTATCGAGGCCCGCCTCCATCCGCATGATGCAAACGCCCGTCTCGGCATCGCCCGCCATGATCGCCCGCTGGATCGGCGCCGCCCCGCGCCAGCGCGGCAGAAGCGAGGCGTGGATATTGAGGCAACCGCGCGCGGGCGCATCCAGCACCGCTTGCGGCAGGATCAGGCCATAGGCGACGACAACGGCGATCTCCGCGCCAAGCGCCGCGAGGTCGGCTTGCGCCTCGGCTCCCTTCAGGCTGACCGGATGGCGGACGGGCAGGCCCAATGCCTCGGCCCGGGCCTGAACCGGGCTGGGGCGGTCCTTCTTGCCACGGCCCGCGGGACGCGGCGGCTGGGAATAGACGGCGGCGATGTCATGCCCGGCCGTCCCCAACGCATCCAGCACGGTCACGGAAAAATCGGGCGTCCCCATGAAAACGACCCTCATGCCTTGCGCGCCTTCTTCAGCAGCATTTCGCGCTTCACACGGGTGAGACGGTCGAAATACATCCGGCCCGCCAGATGGTCGATCTGGTGCTGCACGGAGGTGGCCCAGAGGTCCACGAATTCCTGCCGCACGCGGATGCCGTGGTGGTCGGTGAAGGCCACAACCACGCGCGCGGGCCGGGTGATCCGCGCGCTGACACCGGGCAGGTTGGGGCTGCCTTCCGGGTGGGTGCTGACCGCCTCCGAGGCGCTGATGACCTCCGGGTCGGCCATGCGGATCGCGCGCCCGCGTTCGTCCGAGGCATCGACGACGGCAAGGCGCAGCAGGACGCCGATCTGGGGGGCCGCAAGGCCCAGCCCCGGCCCCGTTCCCGGCATCGCCTCCATCGTGTCGATCATGTCGGCCCAGATGGCGCGGTGTTCGTCCGTCACCGTGCCCACACCGGCGGCAGCGGTGCGCAGGCGCTTGTCGGGCCACGGGACGAAGGGCCTAACCGGCATGGGCCGCGTCCAGCTCCGCCCGGCGGTCCGGTGCCTGATGGTCGAGGATCACCCGCCCGTCGAGGTGATCGAGCTCGTGCAGGATGCAGCGGGCGGCGATACCCTCGAAATCGGCGGTCATCGCGGCGCCGTCGGGCGATTGCCAGCGCAGGGCGATGCGATGGGGGCGCAGGACCGGCATCGGCAGATCGGGGATGGACAGGCATTGTTCGTCCAGGCTGCGCAGATCGTCCCGGCTTTCGTCGATCACGACGGGATTGACGAAGGCACACGGCGTTGGCGGGCCCTCCTTCCAGGTCACATCCACCACGAAGACCCGGCGCAGCACGCCCACCTGCGGCGCGGCAAGGCCCCGGCCCCCGGCGTGATACATCGTGTCCAGCAGGTCCGCGATCAGGGCGGGGTCGGGGCTGTCCACGGGCGCACAGGCCTGCGCCAGCCGGGGATCGGGCCAAAGCAGGATAGGGCGCAGGCTCACAAGGCGTCCCGCGCGCGGTCGCGCTT